>NZ_CAMVEE010000001.1 GCF_947166415.1 uncultured Methanobrevibacter sp.
TGACCTCATCCTTGAACAGAGGAATTTCGGCAATGTGCTGGTCAGGGAATTTCTGATCGATTAATGCTAAGCGTTTTTGTTGCAATTTATGTCTTGAATGGCAGAAATCACAGTCACAAATATCAGGCATTACCTGGTTTACAATAACGCTGTCTACGGTAATGTCGTATTTTCCAAGTGCTTCAAGTGCCCTTTCTGATTCATAGATTGACATCTCTTCAGGAATTACAACCATCTTGAATGTGGTTCTTTCCGGATCAGATAAAACCGCTTTGGCCTTGTCAAGCTCTTCTTTAGTTCTTTTTAAATCTTCAGAAGTCTGAGGATCATCAACTGCATCCATAAATGGCATGATTTTCTTTAGTGCATTGGTTGCAGTACCTAATTTAGCTTTAAGCACCATCATTTTACCAACCCATGAATCCATTACTTCAGGGAAGGACAATAACCTTAAAGTGTGTCCAGTCGGTGCGGTATCAAATACAACCACATCAAATTCATCGGAATTCATCACGCCCATAAACATTTCAAATGCTGCCGCTTCATCAGCACCGGGAGATGCTGAAGCCATGTCCAATTGGTCAGATAGGAAATCCATACCCAACAAGCCCCCTGCATCGTCAGGGTTTGCGGCCTTTTGGGCTTCCAATTGAGCTTGCTTTTGAGCCATAGCTACATCAGGATCTATTTCGACCGCAAACAAATTAGCCTTAATTTCACGAGGGTAGCTTCCAATTGGTACTTCAAGTGAATCAGACAGAGAATGTGCAGGGTCTGTTGAAACGATTAAAGTCTTTTTACCTTGTTCAGCCAACCAAAGTGCAGTGGCAGATGAAACGGAAGTTTTTCCAACTCCCCCTTTACCTCCTACAAAAATAAATGTGGTTTTATCTTTATTGAAATTGAAATAATCTTTAAATGCCAAGTTAATAAACCTCCTTAATAAAATTACTTTTAGTTACTAAATGTTATTTTAATTCCTTATAGTATATAAATTTAGTTATTATAGCAATTTTAATTTTTAAATTAATATCTTTTTGAGTCATTGAAATTGAATTATATCACCATACAATAAGGAATTCTTTTTCATTATTTTAGCATGATTCCGTGAAATAACATTGAGATAATGTAAAAAATATATTATAATAAATAAACAAGAATGGGTTTGAAAAATGAAAACATTGATAAAAGTTAATAGTGTTTCAAAAGAATATAAAATGGGAAATCAGATAGTTAAAGCAGCAAACAATCTTAATTTAACAATTGACCAAGGAGAACTTGTTGTGATACTTGGTCCATCCGGAAGCGGTAAATCAACACTTCTTAACCTTTTAGGAGGCCTGGACAAGCCCACAAGCGGCGAAATAATTATTGATGATGAAAACATCAGCGCTTTTTCAGATAAAGAACTTACACGTTATCGTGCCAAAGAAATAGGTTTCATCTTTCAATTTTATAATCTAATCCCAAATTTAACTGCATGTGAAAATATTGAGATTTTAAATGATGTTGTTGATGAAAATATAGATGGAAAAGAGATTTTAAATCAGGTGGGGCTGTCACAGCACGTGAATAAATTTCCTTCAGAACTATCCGGAGGAGAACAGCAAAGAGTATCCATTGCAAGAGCAATAGCAAAAAAACCAAAAATGCTTTTGTGTGATGAGCCCACAGGCGCATTGGATTCCCACACCGGAAAAATCATTGTTGAATTGCTAGTTAACCTATGTGAAAGTGAAAATACGACAGTCATTATAGTAACACACAACAGTGAATTTGCAAAAGTTGCAAACAAAGTTATTCACATCAAAAATGGTGAAGTTGAATTCATTGAAACAAATGAAAATCCCGAACCTGTGGATGCTATAAATTGGTGATTTAATGTTATTCAAGAAGATGTTACGTGATATTAAGGAAAATAAAATGCAATTCATTGCTATTTTTTTAATGTCCTTTATTACATTGCTTGCCTTTGCAGGAATCGGATCTGAAGTTCAAGGCCTTCAAGACAACCTCAATAATTATTACAATGAAACAAACATGGCCGATGCATATGCGCTTGGAACTGATTTCAATGAAGTGTTGTTAATGATTTTAAGAATATGAATTCGACAACCGGCATTGAAAGCCAATTCGTTGTAAAGTCAACGGCCGATTTGGATGACGAACCGGTAGTAACGCTGCATTTCTTAGAGAAAAACAACATCTCCAAATATTATCCTGTTAAAGGAGGAAATATAAATTTCAGTGATGAAGACGGAATTTGGTTAGATGCAAGATTTGCTGAAGCGAAAAATGTGACAGTTGGAGACAATATCTCCTTAACCTTTAATGGAATTACAATGAACAAAACAATCCGCGGACTGGGATATTCACCGGATTACGTCTATGAAGAACCGGAAAACGGTTTGATATCAGATTTCAAATATCAGGGATTCGGATATTTGTCCGATAAGGCATACCCACTTTGATTTTTAAAACGGTTAATATGGCGCTGGCAGCCAGGAAAATAAAGTATGCGTTGATTATGAACAGATAACCTGCTCCAAGGAGCATATCCAATCTTCCGTTTGCAATGGAATATCCACAGGTACATAACGGAGGCATTAGTGCGGTTGCAATTGCAACACCCGGAATAACCGTGTTTGTTTTGTCCAGTCTGGTCTGTCCTATGATTCCAGCAAGCCCGCCGAAGAATGCGATGAGAACATCGTAAAAAGTAGGCGCTGTTCTTGCCATCAATTCCGCAGTTGGCTCCTTAACCGGAGAAAGAAGGAAATAAATACTGGCTGCAGCAACACTGATTGCAATCTGCAAACCGAAACCGATCATATGATTTCGAAGCAATGGATAATCTGCAGACACACTTCCATATGCGGAAGCAAGAATGCTCCCCATTATTGGTGAAATCAGCATTGCACCGATAATCACTGCTGTTGAACTCATGTTTAGGCCGACAGATGCGATTACCATTGCACATACCAGAACACATATATTTGTTCCGGTTACCTGGCCTCCATCCAAAAGACGTGTTCGAATCTAGTCATGTGATGCAGAATCCTCTGATAATGAAAATGCCTTTTTTATTTTTTCCTTTACCGTTTCTTTTTGATGTTTGTTCCCACTCATATTGTCATTCCCTTAAAACTAATATCCCTACTAATCTATACATTTCAATAAGGATTATTTCTTACAAAATAATGTGATGTTGATATTTAATAAAGTAATTGATATTATGTAATTGAACAAACTGAACAATTGTTAAACAAATTAGACAAATAATAATTAAAATTATTAGTACTGACTACAAATATTTTATATGCATATATTTGTTATGAGAGTAGGTAGTTTAGCTTTACAGACTCAAACATAACAATATTTTTATAAAAAATCAAAGGAGAATAAATATGGATTTTAGGAAAATACTTGGAATTTTGTTTATAATATTAGGCTTAATTTTTGTAATTTACCCAGTATACAGTACAGAAGCAGTATCTTGGATTGCAGGAATATGTTTAATAGCATTCGGATTTGCTTCCATCATTGACGGATTTTCTGTATGGAGCATGCTGACTCATGTTTCACTTCTGGACATACTACTCGGAATTTGTGCAATAATACTAGGATTATTATTTATTTATAAAATAGACGCATTATCCTTCATAGTTGCATACCAATTTTATTTAATTGCATTTGTAATGATATTCGTTGGTATTGTCGGCATTGCTTTTGGATTCGGCACCATATCAAGACTCGCATCAGTATTGATTTTGATTTTAGGTATAATAGCAGTATTCTGCGCATTCTATTCAATCGCACAACCATTATATACTGCGATTCTCGTTGGAATATGTCTAATTTTAGAAGGTGTGACCTTTTTAGTATCTGGCATTGTTGATAGCTAATAACAAAGGCGATATAATGGATAAAGAAACAAAAGAACGTTTAAAGGAAATTAGAGAAGTCATAAAAAAATATGGCTTCGATAAAGTTTTAGGCCAAACCGCAAAAAGCAAAATACGCAAAAGCGAAGATGAAGATGATGCAGAGAATGTCCTATTGGATGAGGATATTCCTATCAAATTAAGGCTAATGCTTCAGGAATTAGGAACTACTTTCATCAAATTAGGTCAGCTATTAAGTACAAGGCAGGATATTGTCGGTGAAAAAATTGCAACTGAATTGACTAACCTGCAAGATGACAATCCCGCCATATCTTACGAGCAAGTCAAGGCAATAGTTGAAAGGGAACTCGAAGGAAATATTGACGATCTGTTCTCTGAGTTCAAACATGACCACTTGGCAACCGCATCAATCGGCCAGGTTCATGAAGCCACCTTAAATACCGGTGAGAGAGTTGCAGTTAAAATCCAAAAAGAGGGCATCACAGACAAGATTGACCTTGATATAAAAATAATGAAATATATCGCTACTCGTGCAGACAAATGGAACGCCAACCTTAGAAAATTGAACCTGCCCGGAATCATGGACGAATTCGACCGTTCAATCCACAAGGAAATAGATTATTATAACGAATTTATGAATATGCAACGCATTGAAATGAATTTCGTTGAAAATCCACATATACACATTCCTGCCACTTACACCAAATATTGTACCTCAAAAGTTTTAACAATGGAATTCATTGATGGTACCAAATTGAATGACGTGTATGAAAGCGACAGCGAAGAATTCGATAAAAAACTTTTAGCGAAATACGTTCTTGATTCATATCTCCAACAACTGTTCATTGATGGATTCTTCCATGGGGATCCTCATCCTGGAAACGTGATGATTTTAGAGGACAATGTCGTGTGTTACCTTGATTTAGGTATGATGGGCTTCTTTGACGATGAATTCAAACGAAACCTTTCCGAAGCGATGGTATTGCTTGTAGACCAAGACGTTGACGGATTGATAAATCAATTAATGTACATGGACATCCTTGATTACGACACCGACACAAAAACGTTAAGAAGGGACTTGAATGATTTGTTCGCAAGGTATTTCGGTGTTGAACTTAACCGTTTCGATGGCGTCTTAGAGGCATTGCTCAGCCTTATGCAGGAATATGGGGTTATTCTTCCAAATGAGATTGTTACAATGGCAAGAGGTCTAACTCTGATTGAATCCATTGCACACAACTTAGACCCCGAAATCGATGTTTTCGCATCAGTTAAACCTATTGCTGCACAAATAGCCAGAGAAAGAGTCAGTCCTAAACAGTTTTTAAAAGGCAAGAAAAGCAACATAATCCTGTATGAACACATGCTCAGGAACATGCCAAAACTCCTCACAAGGACAATTCACAAAATCGATAATGAAGAATTGAAATTTAAGCTTGAAGTAGACATTACCGACAAGGTTTCAATAATCGCACTAGTCTCAGCACTTATAATCGGTTCTTCAGTAGTGTCATTTGGACCTGTGGTATTTGACATGCCATTGATCTCTTTAATTGGTTATATACTAGCCATAATCTTAAGCATAATCGGCATTAAAAATTTCGTTTTAAAATGAACATGAAATTATGAGGAATTAATTTCCTCCATTATTCTTTTTTTTATAATTCAATGCTTTGAAAAGGCATTATTTTCAGTTAGTGGACTCGATTTTCCATCACATTGCATCTAGTTTTTATACAATATAATCTGCATGAAACTGACAAATCTTTAACTAAACATTCGAGAATTCACATTTGCATACAATATATAAGTTAATAATTACATACTATATGATGTATAAATGATGAAGTTGGTGAAAACATTAGTGAAATTCCAAAAATTGATTTTGAAAAAACAAAACAGACAATTGTTGATTTCATTAAATCCAAAGTCAATGAATCCAAAACTGATGGTGTTGTTGTCGGTTTAAGTGGGGGAATTGACTCTACTCTGGTAGCGCATCTTTCCTGTGAAGCATTAGGAAAAGAAAACGTTTTTGGAATTGTAATGCCATCTGCAACTACACCGGCAGAAGACAGTATTCATGGAATTGATATAGCTCAAAAGTTAGGCATAGACTACAAAGAAATACCTATCGACAGCATATTGAATGAATTCTTATCTGTTAGCCAACTTGAAGACAATGATTTGGCTATCGGCAATCTTAAAGCCAGAATTAGAATGTCACTCATTTATTATTATGCAAATCAAAAGAATTACCTTGTTACCGGAACAGGCAACAAAAGCGAAATCCTTATCGGTTACTTTACAAAACATGGTGATGGCGCATGCGACTTTGAACCGATAGGAGACTTATATAAAACAGAAGTATTCGAGTTAAGCAGACTCCTGGATGTTCCAACAGAAATTATCGACAAACCTCCGCGTGCCGGTTTATGGGACAATCAAACTGACGAAGCGGAAATTGGAATGAATTATGACTTGCTCGACCAGATTCTTTATCTTTATTGTGAAGATGTAAAAAATACTGAAATAGCTGATAGATTAGATATTTCAGTTGATGATGTTAATATGATTATTACAAAGATTGTTAGGAGTGAACATAAATTTAAAGTTCCCGAGATTCCTAAAAAAATTTTTTAATGGTGATTTAGTGAGCGAAAATATAGAAAAGAAATGGCAGAAAAAATGGGCTGATGCAAAGTTATTTGAATCAAACCCTGATGAAAGAGAAAAATTATACATTACCGTTGCTTTTCCATACCCTAGTGGTGCAATGCACATAGGACACGGCCGTACTTACACCGTGCCTGATGTATATGCTAGATTTAAAAGAATGGAAGGATACAACGTACTGTTCCCTATGGCATGGCACGTTACCGGTGCTCCTGTTATTGGAATAGCTGACAGGATTAAAAGGAAAGACCCATGGACACTTGACCTGTATCACAGAGTGCATGGAGTTCCAAAAGAAACCTTGCCAAAATTGGAAGACCCTGAATTCATTGTAAAATACTTCTCAACCGAATACCATGAAGTTATGGACGAAATGGGATATTCAATAGACTGGAGAAGAGAATTCAGAACAATCGATCCGACTTACAGAAAATTCATCGAATGGCAAATTACAACATTGCATGACAAAGGATTGGTTGCAAAAGGAGAACACCCTGTCAAATACTGTCCAAACTGTGACAATCCTGTTGGAGACCACGATTTGCTTGAAGGTGAAGGCGTTGGCGTAAATGAACTAACCCTTTTAAAATTCAAAATCGATGATAATGTTTTAGTAACCGCAACACTCAGGCCCGAAACCATTGTCGGTGCAACAAACATCTGGTTAAACCCTGATGTCGAATATGTCCTAGTTAATGCTGAAGGAGAAAACTGGGTAATTACAAAAGAAGCTCACTACAATTTAAAACACCAAATTAAAGATTTAGAAATTATTTCAGAAATTGATCCTAATGATTTGATTGGAAAAATGGCTACAAATCCATTTTTAGGAAATGAAATCCCAATTTTCCCAGCTAGCTTCGTTAGTGCATCCTACGGAAGTGGAGTCGTATTTTCCGAACCTGCTGATGCTCCAGCGGACTACATTGCACTTCAGGACTTGAAGAAAAATGATGAAATGATAGCCAAATATAATCTGGAAGGAATCATTGAAAATGTCCATCCTATTCCTGTATGTGCACTTAAGGGATATGGTGAAATCCCTGCAGCAGACATCATTGAACGATTAGGAATTACCGATCAAAACGATGAAAAACTGCATGAAGCTACAAACGAATTGTACAAACAGCAACACAGCAAAGGTACAATTCTTGAATCAATACCTGATTTTGGTGGAATGAAAGTCAGATTTGCCCGTGAAGAGCTAAAGGAAAAACTAATAGCTGACAACATGGCTACAATAATGTATGACTTTGCAGAAAGGCCTGTAGTATGCAGATGCGGAAACAATTGTGTCGTTAAAATCATGGACAACCAATGGTTCATGAAATATGGAAATGAAGAATGGACTGAAAAAACCTTGAAAGTTCTTGAAGGCGAAACAATCATTCCAAAAGAACTCAAAAGCAACTTTGAATATTACATCAACTGGCTAGATGATTGGGCATGCTCTAGAAAAGTGGGTCTTGGAACAAGGCTCCCCTGGGACAACCAATGGTTAATTGAACCTTTAACAGACTCTACAATTTACATGTCATACTATGCAATAGCCAAATACTTAAGGGATATGAACCCTGATGATTTGAACCTTGCATTCTTCGATAAGGTTCTTTTGAACAAAGATTCAGGAGAAATAAATGTTCCTGCAGAAAAAGTTCAAGAAATCCAAGATGAATTCAACTACTGGTATCCTCTTGACTGGAGATTATCTGCAAAGGACTTAGTTGGAAACCACTTGAGCTTTTTAATGTTTGCCCACAGTGCCATTTATCCTGAAGAAAAATGGCCAAAAGGAACTGTCGTGTTCGGAATGGGTCTTTTAGAAGGAAACAAGATGTCATCCTCAAAAGGAAATGTTATTCTTTTAAAAGATGCGATTCGCGATTACACCGCAGATGTCGTAAGGCTCTTCCTGATGGCATCCGCCGAACCATGGCAAGATTTCGATTGGAGAGAAAAAGAAGTTCTTGGAACTAAAAGAAGACTTGAATGGTTTAGGGAATTCGCAGCAAAAGTTGAAGAAATCAAAGGTTCCCCATTGAACTTAAGCAACATCGAAAAAGTTGAATTGAGCCGTACCATTGACTTGTGGATGATCAGCCAGCTCAACCAACACATCAAAAAATCAACTGAAGCACTCGAAGTCTTCCAAACAAGACAAGCATTGCAAAATGCATTATTCTTACTTAAAAAAGATGTGGACCACTACCTGTACAGAGTTAAACATCTGCTTGACTCACAAGACCCGGCAGTAATCTATGTTTTATCTACCGTACTGGAAAACTGGATTAGGCTCTTGGCACCATTTACTCCACATACTTCAGAAGAATTATGGAGCACATATGGTGGAAAAGGCTTTGTAAGTGAAGCTGATTGGCCGAAATACGACCCAGAATCAGTAAGTCCTGAAATAGAAAAATCAGAAGAACTTGTGGAAAACATCATCAAAGACATTGCACACATCAAGCAAATGGTCGGAGATGAAGTTGAAAAAATCCACATTTATCTTGCTCCTGACTGGAAATGGGAGTTATATAAAATAGCTGATGAGGTCGGAAAACCTGATATCGGTCAAATTATGGGAAGAGCTATCGGAGCTAACATCTATGACGATAAAAAAGAAATAGCTATGGTGGCCAAAAAAATAGGTAAGGAAATTACCAAAACAAAATACATCGGTAAAATCAACGAAGAAGAAATTCTAACCGATGCCCTTGACTACATTAAACAAGAATGTGGTAATGAGGTTATTATTCATACCGATGACTCATACGACCCACAAAACAAGGCCAAAAATGCAATGCCTTACAAACCTGCATTATTTATGGAATAATCTAATTATTCCAACTTTTTTTTATTTGAATTTAAAAAAACATGCCTCAATAGAAATAATGTAAATTAAATGATACATTATTGGTTATTTTTTTCCTATAAATTTACAAAGATTTGAAAAATTCATAAAATATTGAAAAATTTTAACAATAAGTTAAAAAAAAAGTATAAAACAAAAATTATGATAAAATCTAAAAAGAGGAAGAAAATGAATAAAAAAATAGTTTTTATTTTAACATTGACCCTGACAATATTCCTGATGATTAGTGCGGTAAGTGCAGGAAATATGTTTGATTTTTTCAATAGCGATGAAGCAAACTCCGAAAACGCCGATGACAACTTTATAGTTGGGTTTAATGGGCAATTCCCACCATTTGGCTATAAAAATGAAAGCGGAGAATTCACAGGTTTTGATCTTGAACTAGCTAAAGAGGTATGTAAAAGAAACAACTGGACATTTAGGGCTCAACCAATTATAGACTGGAATACAAAACAGCTGGAACTAAACAGCAATGAAATCGATTGTATCTGGAGTGAATTCAGTATTGACGGAAGAGAAAATGACTATACCTGGTCTGAACCATACTTCAACAATACTCCTGTCGTTATAGTCAAATCTAATTCCAATATAACTAATTTTAATGATTTAAAAGGAAAATCACTGGAAATCCAGCAAGGAACTTCAGCTTTGCAAAGCATCAGAAACAACACCACTCTAAATGACACCCTCGGTAAAATAACTGAAGTGGACATATATGATACTGCGATGATGGATTTGGAATCAGGAGTTTGTGACGGAGTAATTGCAGACAGCGGAATGGCACAATATATTGTAGTCGAAAAATACCCTGACTGCAAAGTCCTAAACGAAAGCATTACACATGAGAAATATGGTGTTGGATTTAAAAAAGGAAACACTGAACTAAGAGATCAAGTTCAAAAAACATTAGATGAAATGTTTAAAGATGGAACAGTCGATAAGATTGCTAAAAATTACAGCAAATATGACATTCCAAATGGTGTAATCCACCCATAACCGGAGAAACACTTTTTCTCCACATTTTCATTTTTAAAAAAAAAAGAATAGTGAAAGTTAAAATTATGCAGTAACTTTCACGCTTTGTTTAACGGTATTCTTGATGTAAGTAGCTTGGTATGTTACTACTTTACCGACCTTGAGCTTATTCAGTAGAGCTTTTGTAACGGTTATTTTTGCAACACCATATTTATCTGATTTAACTGAATACGCCTTGCCGTTAAAGTTGAATCTTACAACTTTGTTTTTGATAGGGGTTTTTCCATTTTTCAAAGTAGCCTTAATAACCAATTGCTTAGCAGATTTCTTAACGTTCACTTTTTGAAGAGTTAAAACCTGTTTTATGTTTATTGTGTTTTTAATTGTTTGGCCATAGGTCGCAAATAATGTATAAATACCTGGTTTGGCAGTATATGGTATTTTGAAAATTGCATAACCCTTGCTGTTTGTTTTAACCTTATAGGTTACTTTATTGAATTTAATGGTTACAATTTTATTTGCACCTACAGGAGCTCCATTGTTACCGTACACCCTCACTTTATAGGTAGATCCATCACCATAATACATTTTTACGTTTGAATTACCGCTGAATCTTGAAACAACTTTGATTGTTGTAACACTTTGCTCTAAAGTTTCGGGATTCTTTAAAATCAATGTATGTGTTCCAATAGCTAAATTAGAAAGGGACAAAGAAAGTACTCCTTCATTATTTTCTATAGTGAAATTGTAGGCTTTACCATCTAATTCGACAGGTATGTCCCTGAAGAATAATTCGATACCTTCTCCATCATAAAAGGTAGAATCAAGGATTAATTTGTATTTATATCCTATTTTGACGCTTTTTGGAATATCAATACTCTTCATTATCTCAAACCCATTTAAGACTTCTTCATCACCATATGGAGTGACAATAACATAGGTTCCAGAATCTAAAGTGAGATCAAATGTTGCTTTACCATCATTAACAATTGCACTGCCCAATATATCGTTATCCTTCATGATGAGGATTGTTTTACCATTGGCAGTTGAATAAATTGTTAAATTGCTGTCTTTTGTATAGTACCTTGAATTGCTTTTTTCTGGATTAGGATTTGGAACAGCATATGCTTTAATACATGCGGTTTTTCCAAAATTTCCTAAATCATCTGTTTCATCATCGAAGTACACGATGGATTTTCCGCTATTAAAATGAAGTCTTGTGTCTTCGAGTATTGGTATTCTTTTTGCTTGTATTTCAATGGAAAACTGATGGCCAGCATTGACTGCAATTTTCTTATTTAATTTGATTGTTTCAAATCCGCCATGAGTGGATTTTCCGGTTTGTGTGTAAACTTCATTGCCGTCAACGTATACTTTTATTGTGTATGCGTCATTCGCTTTTTCAAAGTAAGTTCCAACAGCACTTATCAAATCATTACCAGTAGCATCGTAAGTATTGACGCATGTGATAATTTTACCTTCGTCATACAAATATCTGCCATATGCTCCAATATCATACTGGTACAGTTTAGTGTAGTTTTCTACACTGTTTATAACATATCCATAAGATTGAGCGGACATTGCCATGGTGGTGTCGTAGTAAGATACATAGAAGAATCCATTTTCACCCCAGTCAGTTCCCCAACTGTTTTTACAAATCCAAGCACCATCACCTTTTGGTTTTATTTTAAAATTATCCTTTGAGTAATTGTCATCCCATCCAACTAATGTCACAAAGTGATTTCCAAATCCAAGTCCATTATAATATTGTGCATGTGTTACTGGATTATAATATTTATTGTTTGCTGATGCACCATAAAGATGAACTGTTAATCCTCCGTAATTAATTAAAGCTTCTTTTAATTTGGAATTATCCAATGGGGATTCACGAGGTGGTATTATGACTGAATTTTGAATGTGATATGAATCATCAGAAAATGTTGCAATGCCTATTTTACCGAGTTCATCATAACTGTCAAGGTCTTTTGAGAGGATTCCTATCCAAGATAAGAAGAGGCCCATTCCAGAATAACCATATCCTGCTTCTGATATGCTCACTGTACCATATTCATTATATCGTGTTGCGACATCTTGAATGTTATTTTCAGACAAGTCGAGCAATATTCCAGTTGCTTTTAAAAATGCAGATTCAAATGCACCGGTAGCACCGAACGCCCAACATGCCCCATTGTTTCCTTGGTCTTTAACAACCCCTGCCAAACAATATCCGTTATTGTAATAATCACGTAAATCAAATCTGGCGCTGCTTGCAGTTGCATTTGTGATAATGAGTGGATTTAAAGTGAATTGTTTGCCTTCGTATTCCACGATTGTACTGGAAAATGACTGATTCAACAATACTCTTCCGCCGTTAAATTCATTATCTTTTAAAGTTGAAGCACCCGCATCGAAAAAGCTTACAATAGCTTCATTATTGCCTTTTGAAAAATATGAATTTCGGATATTGTATTTACTATCATATAAATAAATTGAATTGCCAGTTGTAGCATTATTGTTTGTGAATTCACATGAGGCTATTATATTACTGCTGTTGTCCAGGTATAATGCTCCGCCAAAAGAATAAACTAAATCTTTAGCAGCATTTCCATTAAATTTGCTATGGGACATCAAAACAGAGGCAGATGATACATATACTGCCCCTCCCATATAAGTAGCGGCATTATTAATAAAGTTAGTTTTGACAATACTAAGAGCACCTCCCAATTGCAGAACCGCTCCACCAAAGTCTGAAGAACAGTTTTCAAAAAGAGAGTTTGACACAGTTACAGGATTCCCTGAATATTTATTGTCACTAATCATATCTAAATAAATTGCCCCTGCATTTTTACTTGATGTGACATTAATAAAACTGCATCCATCAATAACTATTGAATCGGCTTCTTTACCCCCAATGGCTCCTGCAGTAGCATTTGCAAATAAATTAATGAATTTGGAATTTAAAACTGTGAGCCTGGATTTATCAGAGTAAATTGCAGTGGCATATCTTGAACTCATATTGGTGAAAATAGTATTTTTAACTGTAATATCGGACTCTTCACCATAAATTAAGCCCCAAACGAGTGTCTTATTGCAACTAAAAGTTGAATTATCTATTTCGATTTTTGGGCTTGAACTGGAAAAAATTGCCGCACCTCTATTTCCATAATTATTTATGAATTTATCATGACTGCTGTAATATTCACTTCCATAGGCAAATATTGCGCCGCCCTCAGAAGAATCATGATTGTTTTCAAAGGTAACATTATAGGTATGCAGTTTACAATTACCTAATACTATAGCACTCATATTTCCATTAACTAATTTAAGATTATTGATGTATACTGTACCATTAATAAAATTAAAGATGCCTGCTTGATTTTTGGCATCTATTACATGGTTATTTCCATTAATGGTATACTGACCATCCGGTTGAGATATTACCTTTACGCCTTTAGTGAAATTTTTATCTGTCTGATTATTGAATGCATAATCTGAGTTGACATCAAAAACAAAAGGGTTATCGGAAATATCATTTGATAAATCAGTGAAAGATATAGGTTCATCAACAGACATTACGTCAGAATCGGTTATTTCCAAATTAACATCTGTTTGATTAATATCTTCAGCACTAACTGCACTGATACCCATTATTAAAAATACCAATGCAGTTATTAGAAATATTTTCTTATTCAAAATTTTTCCTCCCTTATCTATTTAACAGGAAAATAATCCGTTGATTATTCTTAAAGTATGAAATTCTTTTGTAAATCTGTATTTAATCACTTGGAAAAAACAACAAATGCATAGAATTAGTGATTTTTAATACCTCTAACTTGTTTAAAAATATTTTCAGCAGAGATTGTCGGATAATTTTGCGAACATGCAGGCCAACAATAAATTATTCTCGCAGACCTTCAAACTAAACAATTACGGTGATAAAAATCGTTATCAATGCATTCATTGAATTTTTCTGCTCCATTTCATTAAATAATTCATTATCTAAAGTGGAATAAATACTATTTATTTATGATAATATATATCATTTTTTACATTAAAGATAAAATGTTACAGCCTAATCTTTAAGATTAAAAAAAAACATGCATAAATCTATGCAAATTAAAAGGGGTATTATGAAAGTAAAACATTTTTTAATAATTTTTTTAGCTATTGCAATTATCGCAACAAGCCCGTTGTATGCTGCAGATGATGATGACGTGAGCATGTTGAGTGCATTGGACATTACCCCATTTAATGAAGATACACATGTAAACATTGATGGAGTAAACTTTAATGTGCCTAAAGGTTATGGGGAACAGAAGGATATTAGAAAAGATAATGAAACCTATAATTTAGGAATCAATAAGGTTACTTTAAGTAATTATCAGTACCTGAACGAAAAGGGAGACATGCTTAATCTCCAGGTGATTTTCATTAACGGCAAAAACTACACTATGAACAGTTTAAAACCTGAGGGTGGAGAAGTTAAAAAAACCATTAACGGAACAGAAGGATTCTATTCCGAAACTGATGGTATCGCAACATTCAGGTATGTTCAGGATGGAAAAAGTGTTCAGATTACAGGAAATAAAGACATTGTCCCCAAAGTGATTGCATAAAAATTAATGTTGCTCTTTTCATATGATTACTTTAATTGGACAGTTGGATATTTAGCATTGCCCCTCTGTGAAAAATATATAACATGTTCTTAACATAAGTAGTATTATAAATTTGAAGAAAAAAATGGCAAATCCAATTGTTGCTGTGGACATAATTTGTCTAGTTGCAGCATATGATGCATATAAACTGGCCAAATAACTTCTTTAAATATCGTGAATTAGCAGGTGAAAATATGAGTAAACTTAAAATAATCATGATATCTTTGATATTGTTGGCCTTTTCAATTTGTGTTGTTTCAGCAGCCAGCATAACTGACTATAATGCCCCTGTAGGCTTTGAAAGACAAGCAGTAACTTTTATCCATGGTGACTTCGAAATGGATTTGAACTCATATAGTGCATTTGTAGATTATGAGGACAATTTCAACAATAGCGACACTCGAAATGTTACAATAATCAATGACACTTATGCAGAATACACAGATTCAACTAAGGAAAAAGTGGGTGCATTGGAACTCCTTAAAATTGATGGGGATCAATATATTGTTGATTGTTCTTTTGATGATTTGGATAAAAGCAAAACCAAAGATTGCCTCAAGTACCTAAAAGAATTCAACGACGTAAACAAATTTAAACCAATAAAGATAGATAAATCTTCAGAATAGCATTTAATATGCTATAAACTAGTTATCAAAGCAATTAATTCAATGAATAAAGGAGAAAATACTTCTCCTGATTTTTTCTTTTTATTTTTCAATGAATCCTATTTAAAAAAAAAAGTTAATATCTACAATTTTCTTGCAAATACCAAATATCCACTATGGCCAACCATTCGTGTTTTTGGCCTGACACCCTGAGTTCTAACTTCCAAACCACGCTCTAGAATTTCAATTATTTCTATATCGTAAAATCCTAATTTCTTAGCAATGCGATAGGAAATTTCGGCCTGATCAATGTATGGTGCATAAACGGCAAGCCATCCTCCAACATTTAAGGATTCCTGCACCTCTTCAAATATTTCAAATGGCTTTGGCAGGTCCAAAAAGATTAAATCAAGGTTGTCCTCATCGATTCCATCCTTGATGTTCTGATTTTTGACATGGATATTTTCAATTCCAAATTTCTCGATGTTTTTTTGGGCAACTTCAGCAAAGTCTTCACGGATTTCATAGGTAAACACTTCACCTTCAGATCCGACGACATTTCCGAAATTAAGCGCAATGGCTCCCGCACCGGTTCCCGCATCAACTACTCGTGAACCTGCTCCCAAACCTGTATGAGCCAATACTAAACCTATGTCCTTTTTAAGAAGTATTGAACATCTCCTGTCCATTACATCTATGAAATCATTGATGTTAGGTTTGACAATCTTAAATGTGTGGTCCAAGTGGCTTTTAACCTCATCGCCAATATCTGCATTGTCCAAGACTTCAGCAGAAACGATTCCCAAATCGCTTTGAAATTCAGCTCCTGGTTTCAAAACATACTTCTTGCCGCGTTCATCTAAAATCATCTTCATAGTCTACACCTAATTTTCCAATTCTGCTAATCTTTTTACTCTTTTAAGGGAATCCGGGTGAGTGGATAACAATTCCATGATTCCATTCTTTTTTGAAATTTTAACTTCTGAATTTACAAGTCTTCTTAGCTCTTCATCTGAAATTTTTCCGTCACCATCAAAATCTATTTGCTGGAAGTCTGTGACGTCATGTTCTGCATTATTTACATCATTGACAAAAAATGCCCTGTTTGTATTTAGTTCATCGATTGTTTCCTTGCTGCACCTTGCAGCACCATATGACAACTTATAAAGGGCGGATACCAATGCTGCAGGCTTGTTTCCAAACTCTACACTAGCCTGGTCTGCATAGTATTCACGAGTTCTTGAGATGAATAAAACCAATAACTGGCCGATTAAGTAAAATACATAACCTAAAATTCCAATTATGAGACCTCCTCCGTTTCTGCTGTCGCCTGAAAACATGAAGGACAGGGCAATGTAATAACAAATCATCGGAACGACACTTACAGCAGCAGTTACAGCCATGTCATTATGTTTGATATGGCCCATTTCGTGACCTATTACTGCTTTTAGCTCATCCCTATCAAGCAAACCCAATATTGGACGGGTAATAGCAATGTGTCCACTTTTACTTGATCTTCCATATGCAAATGCATTTGGAATGTTAATTTCAGACAAACCAATTTCAGGTTTTGGAATTTCTGCTGCATCAGCGAGTTCCTGAACCATTTGATGGATATGAGGTGCTTCCGCTTCGGATAAGGGCCTTACCTTCATTGAACTTTTTACTAAGGATGGTCCATACCAATACTGTAAAAATACAATTGCTATACTTATAACCGCATAGAATCTCCAGCGGGTAATTCCAAAATGCCAGCCTACAAGCATTATAAGGAAATAAACAATTGAAAACATCAAAACAGTTGTCATTAACATTCTTAATTTAAGTCTCCATGTCTTTCTCATCATAATAAACACCATATCCATGTAAATATTACTAATCAAATACTCGCTTTAATTATATATTAATTGGATTTCATATATTAAAAAAGTTAATCCAAAAAATAATTTAATTACATCATACATAAATGTTACTAGTGAAAAAATGGTGATTTAATGACCGGACCATGGGTAGAAAAATATAGACCACAAAAGTTAGAAGATATTGTAGGACAAAAACAAATCATTACCAGACTTGAAAAATATGTAGGCGAAGGCAGCATGCCTAACTTAATGTTTACAGGACCTGCAGGTGTTGGAAAGACAACTACTGCACTTGCACTTGTTAAATCAATTCTTGGGGAATACTGGAGGCAAAATTTTTTAGAATTAAACGCTTCCGATGCCAGAGGAATTGACACAGTAAGGAATGACATTAAGAATTTCTGTAGATTAAAACCTGTCGGAGCCCCATTTAGAATAATATTCCTAGATGAAGTGGACAACATGACAAAAGACGCTCAACACGCTCTCCGTCGTGAAATGGAAATGTATACAAAAACCGCTTCATTCATACTTTCATGTAATTATTCATCAAAAATCATAGATCCAATCCAATCAAGATGTGCAATTTTCAGATTTGCTCCGATTAAAGGAGAGGAAATAGCTGAAAGACTAAAATTCATCTGTGAAAACGAAGGATTTGAAGCGGATGAAAAAGGTCTTGAGACAATAGTTTACTTTGCTGAAGGAGATATGCGTAAAGCTGTTAATGTCCTACAGGCAGCTGCAAGTGAAGGAGAAGTTATCAACGAAGATGCCGTGTATGAAGTAATTTCAAAAGCTAAACCTCAAGACATTGGAAACATGATCAATAAAGCATTGATGGGTGACTTTTTAGGCGCTAGAAATATTTTAAGAGAAACCATGGTTTTACAGGGAACTAGCGGAGAAGACATGGTTGGCCAAATTTATGCAGAGGTTTCCAAAAGAGTTGTCGAAGGAAAAATGGAAGCTGACTTTTATATTGATTTGATTGAAGCGATAGCTGATTGTGATTTTAGAATAAGAGAAGGAGCAAACCCAAGAATACAACTTGAAGCTCTCCTGACCAAATTCATTTAAGGTATAGAAATGTTATGGACTGATAAATACCGACCGCAAAGCTTCGCTCAAGTAGTTGGTTATAACAAAGAAAAGCAGATAATCCAAAAATGGATTGCAGATTGGAAAGCAGGTAATCCTCAAAAGCCATTGCTTTTAATCGGACCTCCAGGAATTGGAAAAACAACATTCGCATTGATAATCGCAAAGGAATTTTCCGAATATATTGAGCTCAATGCAAGTGACAAGCGTTCCCAGGATGCAATCAAAAGCACAGTTGGCGAATCATCCTCATCCAGGTCTCTTTTTGGCGAAGAATACAAACTAATCATTATGGATGAAGTGGATGGAATCCACGGAACTAACGACCGTGGTGGAGTGAGAGCCATAGGAGAAATTATCAAAAACTCCAAGCATCCAATGATTCTAATGGCCAATGACTTTTATTCAAAACGTTTACAATCCATAAAGCCAAAGTGCATTGTAATCAAAATGCAAAAAACAAAATGGAACAGTATCAATGCTCTTCTTAAGAAGATTGCCAAAGAAGAGGATATTAAGGCAAATCCCGCAGCGATTAAGGAAATTGCAGTTAAGTCAAAAGGTGATGTGAGGTCTGCAATAAATACGCTTCAGGCGCTGTCTGACAAGGATTCCGTTTTAGAAGTGTCCGACGTTAAAGATATCATTACCAAGGATGACCGTTCAACCATTATAGATGGAGTTACAATAGTTTTAAAAAGCCAAACTCCTGCAAAAGTTAAAAGGGGACTGATGGTTGAAGAGGACCCTACATTGGTTATGGAATACATTGCCGAGAATATTCCAAGAGAGTACACAAAAAAAGATGAAATCAAAAAAGCTTATGAAAACATAGCAAAGGCAGATTTATACTTTGGAAGGGCGCAAAGCAGCAGATATTACGGTTACTGGAAATATGCCACAGACTTCATGGGTATTGGAGTGAGTGCTTCAAAGCATGAAAAATATAGGAAATTCACAAAAATCCAAAGCCCGACCATATTTACAACAATGGGAAAAAATAGGGGAAAAAGAAACTTGAGAGACGGAATTGCAGAAAAGATGTCCAAGAAAATGCACATTTCCAATTCCATTGCAATATCAATGTTTCCTTACCTTGAAATAATGTTCAAAGACCCTGAGCTTGCTTGGAAAATTTCCGACTTTTTAGAACTCGAAGAATCTGAAATCAAGCGTTTCAGGTCAAGAGGAATACCTAAAAAGACCGTTGAAAAAATGGAAAAGAGAAAAGCTCAAATGAGGGTTGAGGAACGTGACAGGAGATTTGAAGAACTTCAAAATCAAATGATGGATATTCCTCAAGATATTGAAATAACAGAAGAGGAAATTCCCGTTGAAGACCCCCTTCCATTTGAAATTCCGGGCATTGAAAATGAAGAACCCAAAGTTGAAGAAATAGTTGAAGAACCAATAGAAGAGCCTGTAGCTGAAGAACCTGAAAAAGAAGAAAAGCCTAAAAAGAAAACAGATAAACAGGTGTCACTTTTCAACTTCTAATTTTTTTTCAATAAAATCTGATGCCTTCAAAACGTTCTCCCTATATTGGGGAGCCACATCCTCTAAAAATTCTGCAAATGAAGTGGCTAGCTCATCATCGTTTTCGTTTTCAATGATTTTTTTTCCATCCATTTCCAAAAATGAATTGATCCAGTTGATTGGAACATTGATTAGCGGATAGATTTCATTGGATTTTTTGCTGAAAGTCAAACCCTCGCCGTTGAATATTTCTGAAAAGATCTGATTTACCTTCTCATCAAGGATGACCGGATTGACTATCAAGTCATAATCTCCATCATAAACCAATTTCACACCATATTTTCTAGTGTAAGGCTCCATCAACACTTCAACGATGAAATTATCCTCAGGCATTAGAATACGTGAATTCGGTTCGATTTCCAAAGCCAGCACCTTTGATGATTTTGAGCAAATCTTTTGAAAAAGCGAACTCCTTACGACACTGATTTCCGGATACTGATTTTCAAATGTTGCCTGCCTTTTTCTTGAGAATTTTGAAAACCTTAAATTGTTGATATAAATCTTTTGAGGAGTGTATGAAATAAAACGAGTGTCCACTCCGATTATCTTTAGGAATTTCAAAACATCCTTCTTGGAATCGGAAAATTTCTCTTCTTTTGAGGCCAGGCCTGCAATATCAAACATCAAATCCATATTATCATTCTATATTCAGTGTTTCCCTAAGGGCTTTTTCCATCACGTCAATTGGGGCTTTTTTGCCTGTCCATATCTCAAAACTTTCGGCACCCTGATAAAGCAGCATTTTTATTCCATAAACAGGTTTGGCACCTGCCTTAATGGCTTCTTTTATCAGTACTGTTTCATTTGGATTATAGACAGCATCAAAGACAACCAAATCTTCATGCATCGCATCTGCTTTGGCGATTGGCTCATCGTCAATGTGGGGGTCCATTCCCAAAGGAGTAGTATCAACCAAAATGTCGGCATCTGACAAATGACTGGTGATTTGAGAAATTGAATCTGATTTAACCTCATCTATTAAATCTGATGCTGAAACGTCTCCAGCTAACATTTGAGCCTTTTCGACATTTCTATTAAGTATTGTTATTGAAGCTGCACCAAATTTTGCAAGGTAAAAGGATATTGCCCTTGAAGCACCTCCCGCTCCTGCAACAACAACATTCTTATCTTTGACTTTGGTAACCTCTTCAATGGCTTTGATAGCGCCGATTCCATCAGTGTTATATCCCTTAAGATTTTTAAAGTCTATTGTATTTACGGCACCAATTAATCCCGCAACCTCATCCAGCTCATCCAAATGCCTGATTACTTCAATCTTATGAGGAATGGTAACATTAAATCCCTTAATGTTCAATGATGCGGCACCTTCAATGGCTGATTGCAAATCATTGGGATTGACATCAAAAGCGACATAAGCATAATTTAAACCCAATGCATCAAATGCGGCATTGTGCATTGGCGGTGAAAAACTGTGTTCCACAGGATGGCCTATTAAGCCAACAATATTTGTACTACCTTTAATATTCATATAATATTTAATTAATTAACAAAGATTATATAACTTTGTATAAACATATTCTAATTATAATAAATTTAATCATAGGAGAGCTAAAATGGAATTTGCAAGACCTAGAGGTACAAGAGATTTCTTATTTGACGAAATGAGACAAAGAAAAAAAGCGGAAAGTACCTTAAGAAAAATATTTGAAAGTTATGGTTATCAAGAAATAAAAACTCCATTATTTGAAGAATTAAAGCTATTTACTACAAAATCTGGAGAGGAAATTGTAGATCAATTATACAACTTTAAAGATAAATCTGACCGTGAATTGACCTTAAGACCAGAGATTACTGCACCCGTTGCAAGATTATACTTGAATGAACTTGAAAAGACAGCAGTAAAGCCAATCAAACTCTATTACTACGGAAGCTGTTTCAGATATGAAAGGCCACAAAAAGGAAGATTCAGACAATTCTGGCAATTCGGATGCGAATTAATCGGTGCCAAAACTCCTCAAGGGGAAGCTGAAGTCATTGCACTATGTACAGATTCAATCAATGCATTGGGAATCACAACCGCTGATGTCAACATCAACCACTTGGGAATAATCAGAGGACTGTTCAGTCACTTCAACATTTCAGATGAAACCCAAAGGGAGATTATGGTTGTCATTGACAAGGGAGACAAGGATTTGCTCATCGAATCCTTAAGCGGAGACAACCCTGTTATTGACAATGATGAACTGAACCAAATTCTTTTAAAATTGATTGACTTAGTAGGAGACAAATCAATCTTAAATGATGTCGAAGAGTTAATTGCACCATATGACGAATCAAAAGCTGCTTTAGAAGAGCTGAAAGAATTGATTGACCTTCTGGAAGATTTCGATGTTGAAAACTATACCTTGAACCTGGGTGTTGCAAGAGGACTTGACTACTATACAGGAATCGTATTTGAAATTTATGTACCTGAACTCGGCGCTCAAAAGCAAATCTGCGGTGGAGGGTCCTACAGCCTCGTTAAAGTGTTCGGTGGTCAAGAAGTTGAATCAACCGGTTTTGCACTTGGATTCGACAGGCTGATGAATGCAATCGAAGAATTGACTGAAGTGGAAGAGCTCGGTTCCCACTTGGACATTTATGTTATTCCTATTACTGAAGATGTAAGAAGTGAAGCTTACAAAATTACACAGCTTTTAAGAAGAAACGGAATCAAAGCCGATGTTGATTTGAACAATAAAAAGTTCAGGAAACTGATGAATTACGCTGATAAAATCAAAGTGGAAAAAATAGCCCTTATGGGCCCTAAGGAGTTGGAAGATGGAAAAATCACCATTAAGGATATGGTCAGCGGCAATCAGGAATTAATTGATATTGAAAATATCGTAGAGTATGTTAAAGGGGAATGAATATGGAAATTAACTTCAGACATGAAATCAATGGCCAAAAGGTTATTACAGCAGTTGCTCAGGATGCGGATACCAATCAAATATTGATGTTGGCAAATATGAACAAGGAAGCTCTCCAAAAAACAATTGAAACCGGTAAAGCGCATTATTGGAGCACATCAAGGAATAAGATTTGGCTGAAAGGAGAAAGTTCAGGCCATTTCCAAGAAGTTAAGGAAATTCTCGTTGACTGCGATATGGATGCAATCGTTTTAAAAATTAAACAACAGGGAGCCGCATGCCATGAGGGCTACCTTTCATGCTTTTTCAGAAAATTAAACACAGAAAATGTGGATATTGAAGATTTGAAAGATGAAGATTTGGAAATTATCCTAGAAAGACTTGTAAACCCAGAAGATGTGTATTAAAATGAAACGTATAATTCCCGACACAAGCGCTGTTATAATAGGTGCGATTTCAGACATTATTGAAAAGGAAGACTTGGATTATCCTGAAATAATAGTGCCAGAGGCAGTAGTTTGTGAACTTGAACATCAAGCCAATGCCAATAGATCTGAAGGACATAAAGGATTGAAAGAACTTCAGAAATTACAGAAACTGCAATATGAAGGAGAATTGGCAGTTAGCTTTAAAGGAAGACGCCCAACCAACTATGATATCAAATATGCAAAAAGTGGCGAAATAGATGGCATTATCAGGGATTTGGCTAGAAGTGAAATGGGAACATTGCTTACAAACGACAAGGTTCAGGCCGAAACCGCCAAGGCACAAGGAATTCCTGTCTATTATTATGAGCAAAGATATGTCGAAAAGGCACTCTCAATTGAAAGGTTCTTTGATGAAAATACAATGTCTCTGCATTTGAAGGAAAACGTGTGCCCCATGGCTAAAAAAGGAACTCCTGGACACATTGATTTTGTAAAACTTGAAAATAAGCCTTATACTTACGCTCAGCTTCATGAAATCGTTGATGAAATCCTTGACAAGGCCCATAGCGATTCAAAGACATATCTGGAATCTGCCAAAGAAGGGTCATTCGTTGTTCAGTCAAGGGAATACAGGATTTCAATAGCTTATCCTCCATTTTCAGAAGGTCTTGAAATAACTATCGTAAGGCCTGTTGCAAACATTAGTTTGGATGAATATCACCTATCAGATAAGCTTTTAAACAGAATCAGAACCAATGCAGAAGGAATCCTGATTTCAGGGTCACCAGGTGCTGGAAAAAGTACATTTGTACAGGCCATAGCAAAATACTACTCATCAAAATTAAACAAGATTGTAAAGACAATGGAATCTCCAAGAGATTTGCAATTGCCTGATGAAATCACACAATACAGTCCATTGGAAGGGAGTATGGAAAATACCGCCGATGTGCTGTTGCTTGTAAGGCCAGATTATACAATCTATGACGAACTCAGAAAAAATACAGACTTCAGCATATTTGCAGACATGAGGCTTGCAGGCGTTGGAATGATTGGGGTTGTGCATGCAACAAGACCAATTGATGCAATCCAGAGAATAGCTTCAAGAGTGGAGCTTGGAGTAATCCCTTCAATTGTCGATACAAGCATTTACATCGAAGATGGAAAGGTTACAAGTGTATACGAAACAAAAATGACCGTTAAAGTTCCAACAGGCATGAAGGAAGCGGACCTTGCAAGACCGGTCATTGAAGTTCGTGATTTTGAAACCGGCGAGCTGAAAAATGAAATCTACACCTACGGTGAACAGACAATAGTAATGGATATGGATTTGGTGAACGGAACCAATTCCGATTCCAGCTACAAATCATCAGTTGACAAGATTGCAGAAGCAGAAATCTTAAGAAAAATCAAAAAAATTCTTCCTAAAAAGGCCAAGGTTGATGTTGAAGTGATTTCACCTGAAAGGGCAAACATATACCTTCCAGAAGAATATGTGCCAAAAATCATTGGAAAAAACGGCAAAAGAATAGCTGAAATTGAAGAAAAAGTAGGAATAAGTCTTGGAGTGGAAATAATAGAACAAAAACCAGTCGATAGAACTCCATTTGAAATTGATATAATCCACACCAATAAACAGCTTATTTTAGACCTTGGAAGAGATAACGGAAGACAAAACTTTGACGTTTATATAAGCGGCGAGTATTTGCTTACCGCAACCACATCCAAAAAAGGAGAAATAAAAATTAAAAAAGGAATTGAACTGTCCGATCTCATACTGGAAGCCATTGAGATGGGATTGGAAATTACCGCAATAAGAAAGTGATTATATGAAAATTGGCGCATCCACACTAGCAGGATTACATGACACATTAGAAAACTGTTTGGAATTTATTGAAGGCCTTGGAATTGAATATGCTGAACTTGTTCATCAGTTTCCAAGCGAATTTATAGAAATAGAACTTTTGGAAAGTTTCAATTTGAAATATTCCATCCATTCACCGTTCATGGACGTGAACATTGCATCCCTACAGGAAAGAAGCAGGCTTAATTCAATAGAGCAAATCAAATCCTCAATTGACCTTGCAAGTGAAATCGATGCTGAAACCGTTGTTGTCCATCCCGGATTCATGCCGTTTTTGGCAAGACCCTTTGAAGATAAGGTATATGAAACCGCAAACAAATCAATTCTGGAACTGGGAAATTATGCAAAAGATTTAGGCGTCAATGCTGCCATCGAAAATATGCCGACCTTTGAAGGCATGATTTACAAAGATTTGAAAAAATTAGACCAATTCCTCACAGAAAATGAAATGTCAATGACCCTGGACATCGGCCATGCAAATCATGTCGGATATTCCGCAGATGAAATGTATTTTGATTCAATTAAACACATACATGCGCATGATAATTTTGGTGATGATGACTCACACCTTGCTTTAGGTGAAGGCTCTATTGATTTAAAACATATCATCAAAAAATTCGAGTCAAAAAATTATGATGGCATCTACATCATTGAAGTAAATGACAATGATTCTATCAAAAAAAGTTTTGAATATATGAAGGAAAACTTCTAGAGAAGTCTTTTCTCCTTAATTTCTTTTTGGAAATATAGGTATTTGGAATCTATTACTTTCCTAATGTTTTCTGCTGTTTTTTTACCTATCCCCTCTACTTCCTGAAGCTCTTTTTCAGATGCATTTATGATGTTGCCGACTGTTCCGAAATGCTCCAATAAATTTTTTGCATTTACCGGACCTATATTCGGCAAAGATTCTACGATAAACAGTTGCTGTTCAAGCAAGCTAACTGGTTTTTTATCGGTTCTAACCTGAACTGGAGTTCTTTCACCATTTTGTTCTCTAACAGCAATTCTTTTTATCATTGCAGCAGTATCCTGTGCATTCCTAGTAGGAATAATGCTTATTCCAAAATCAATTGCTATTGAAGCGATAGATCCTCTGATTGCATTTGCATTAACCATTCCCGCGTATAGGTCATCGCCTTCAAGAATAAGCAGCGGCTTTTTAAATTCCTCTGATAATTCACGAGCCTGTTTAAACAGTCTTTTATCTATTATTGAATCAACGAAATCCTTGGCTGTTTTTCTCTCAATGGCAACTTCATCACTGACCTGATAATCTGCAACCGCCATTGGCTGAACTTTAACATCAATTTCCATTTCGGTCAGATGCCTGATTACCTTAGAGTTGCCTTCGCGGGAATCAGCATAAACAACCGGGAAATCGTTTTCCTTTTTAGGTCTTTCTATGATTTTAACTTTCTTCTGATTTTCCATTCTCTGAACTGCTGAAATGTTTAGCTCCTCCAAGACTTCAGGGTCAATCAACTGGTTTTTCATTCTGTTTTCCTTATTGATGCTTGACCAATAGTAACCTTCATCACGGGTTCCATTAGTTATCAGAACCTTTACGCGACCGGTTCTTTTACGGCCTGTCCTACCCCTTCTCTGAATCATCCTTACTTCAGAAGGAACAGGCTCATACAGGATAACCAAATCCACTGCTGGAATGTCAATGCCCTCTTCCGCAACGCTTGTGGATAAAAGCACATCATATTCACCCATCCTAAACGATTTGATAATTGCCTTCTGTTCTTTTTGAGTCAAACCCTTTTCACCATCTTTAGTTGCCTGTCCAAAGAACTTGACAGATTTGATTCCTTCCTTTTCAAGCTTTTGATGAATCATTTCAAGGGTATCACGGTACTGTGTGAAAACAATAATCTTGGATGAACTTTCATCTTCCCTGTCTGCAAATCTTGTTGATTGGAGCTTGGTCTGACCGTCTCCGGAACCAAGTTCCTTCTTAAGGATTTTAGTGAGTTCCCTTAATTTAGGATGTTCCCATCCATGCTTTTCAGCGTCTTTTGCAAGCTTTACAGCACGGGAAAAATTGTCATCCCACATCAAAGACTTGGCAGCCTTGGTCTGTTTTTTACGTAACCTGGCAACATATCTATTGAATGTGGAAACGCCTTGGGTTTCAATCAGTTCCTGTGCATGCTGAACATTAATGACAGCACTCAATATGGAAATCGCTTGGAACAGGTCCTTATCCGGATTGGCGGACCTTGCAATTTCACCTTGGATTCTTGACCTTGCCTTCAATATATCTACCTTATTGACTGCAACGGTTTTGATAACTCCCATATTTTTTAGGGCTTTCAATCTTACTTTAAGTGCTTTATCAACATATCCCTTAATTTTTTCAAGCTCTTCACTCATTTTAATCCGAACCCAATCGATTTCAACAGGATTAAAATAAGGCTTTACATCGGCATCGTCTTCAGTTTTGACAACGATGTTTTGGATATATAAATTTTCACAAACTTCCTTGATTTTGAATTTGTCTGAACCCGGAGATGCAGTCAAACCCAATATTAGATTAAATTTGGATTCCTGAACATATCTGGATGCCAGATATACATAAGAATAAGATCCAACACCATGATGGCATTCATCAAAAACAATTAAAGACACGTTGCTTAAATCGTAACGGCCATTTAACAAGTCTGATTCTACTGTTTGCGGTGTTGCACAAACAATTCTTGATTCCTCCCACCTTTTGACACGCTCATCAGTTTTGACTGCGCCGGTAATGGATGTGCATGGAAGGTTTATGAATTCCTTAAAGCTAGATTCATGCTGGATTGCCAATGGTTTGCTCGGAGCTAAAACAAGTACTTTAGAGTTTTTAACTTTATATAATCTGTCGGCAGCTACCAATATGGCTACGATTGTCTTACCTAATGCAGTAGGTGCGACAACCATCGTATTTCCTTTCTTTAAAACATCCCCTGCCAGAACTTGTTGATAAAGTCTGGATTCAATTGCATCTTTTTTAAGCAACGGATGATTTACATAACTAGCCATAATCAAAATTTTGTTTTTATGTATTAATAAATGTTTGACGAGAGCGTATGAAAAGTAATGCCATCATATAAATTATAAATCGTGGATAATATCCTTAAATTTAGTAGCGGCCTCGCCAATAGCTACAATCATTTCACAATCCAAGTTCAAAGCCTTTTTAATTCCCTCTTTTACTTCTTCCTCAGATGCTCCCAATGTGGAAGTCTTTTCAAAGTTGCCCACATAATTGAAGAATATCCTATCATTCAATTTTGGATTATCCCTCAGCTTTTCTGTGGCTATTTTCTGTGAAGCTGTTGATGCGGGAACAACGAATTTGGAAAATTTAAGTACACTGTTGAAAATTCCCAAATCCCCAACATAACCTGATTCAGAGGAAACGGTTATCACTGTTGTAAAGTCTCCAAATAGCTTTTGGAATTCTTTTAGAACAGTTTGAACACCGGCGGGATTATGTGCATAGTCTACAAAAATAGTTTTTCCGTTTATTGTATCAACCTGTTCCATTCTTCCCCCAACACCAGTGAAAGTGGCAATGGACTTTAAAATCTTGTCATACGGCAAATTCAGGAATTCATGAGCTGCAATTATGACGCCTGTGACATTGTAAACATTATGAATTCCATCAATTCCCATTTTAACGGATATTTTTCCATCAGGAGTAAACAAATCAAATGTCCTGTTTTTCAAATCAACATTCGCTGCGACATAATCTACTTGTGGAGTGGTGATTCCGCATTTACAGAAGTAGTATCCGCATCCGGAAATGATTTCCTTAACTGTAATCTCATTTCCGCAAACGCATTCCTTAATTCCTATTGAATCAGGTGTTTCGTCAACACCAAAAGTAATCACTTCCCCCTCATACTTTAAATCCCTCAAAAGCCCTATGATTGTAGGGTCATGGGCATTGACGATTAATTTTTTACCGTCTAATCCCTTTATGAATTCTGATTTGACCTTAGCGTAATCCATAAAGCTTCCCAAATCATTGAGGTGATCAGGGGTGATGTTTGTGATTAGGCCTGCAGACATTCCAGTATTTTCAACAATTCTTCCGATAGTCCCCGGAACTCCGAAGGTACCTACCTCTAAAATTCCAACGTCCCCATTCAGTCTTGACTGCAAAATAGGAATGAATTCGGCATTCCCCTGCATCCCTTCCAGATTATGCTCACATGGATTGATTCCATTGTCCTTGGCTACTTTCTTGAGCAGGGTTGTTGTTGTGGTCTTGCCGTTTGTACCAGTTATTCCAAATACAGGCTTATCAGCCTTGAAAATATCAATTACATCATTCAATTCCAAAATAGGCTTGTTGATTCTTTTATACATTTCTGAATCCTTTGATAAACTGGCAGGAGGTATAATATAATCTGACCTATTGAAAAATGCGTCTGGTGTTCTTCCATAGAAAACATCAATGTCATAGTCTTCCAAAGCGTTTGCAAATCTACAGTCGCGTTTTTGTGATATGTCGGTCCCTATAACATTAAATCCTCTATATTTAAGTAATCTGGCTATCAAATTACCATTAGCTCCGCAAACACCAATTACACCAAATGTGGTGTCTTTTTTAAAGTCAGATTCATTCATACTTTTTACTTCCTTTTTCCAGTCCTTTCATAATCTTATCAACTGTGGTCAACCTGTCATAAGCTATAAGCGGCCCCATGTGCAGGATTATGTCTCCCGGCTCGGAATATTTGAATGTGAGCTCTGCTGCTATTTCTATTGTTTCAACAGCCACCTTTTCGATATTAGGATTAGTAATGGCATCCAAAATCTCCTGAGCAGCTTCCATTTCAACTGCCTGTGTAACCTCATTGAATCCGCTTGCTATTACAACCTTAATATCATACTGGCTTACCAGCTGACCAACTTCTGCCTTGTCCCTTACAGACAGGGTATCAAAATGATCCAAGAATAATACAACGCTTTCATCCTTAAAGTAGTCGAGGGTGATTTTCATACCATCATATAAGAATGCAGAATCTAAAATTACTTTTCTGCCGTTATAATCGCCAACATCCTCCATATGTGCCGGCAAACCCTTGAATACTGTTAAAGCATCTATGATATCATCTTCACTTACCCCATATGTCAGGGCAACTGAAGAAGCTGCAACTGAGTTTTCAAAGAAATAGCTCATCATGTTAAATGGGGTTGTAAACTCACCCTTATCATATTTTATTGTTAATGATTTGTCCCCAACGGTTCCCTTGAAGTCCACATCTTCATCAAGCGCATAGTAGATGCAGTCATCCCTTACAGTTTCAATAATGTCCCTGCAGGAATTGTTTGCAATGAAAGTTTCGCTCATAGCCTGCAACACCAATTTGCGTTGCTGATACTTTTCAAGTGATCCTCCAAACTCAGACAAATGGTCTTCGGCAATATTTGTCAAAAGGCCTATTTTAACATCCAATTTGTTTAAAAGACCAATTGTACCATGAGGAAGTTCAAAAATAGCTATATCACATTCTTTGGCTTTGCCTTTGACAATACCGTCAATGATGGCTTCTGAAACTAGATTATTAACCAAAGATGAGCAGGACCATACCTTATATCCGGCCTGTTTAAACAGGCTTGTTGTGATGAAGGTTGTGGTGGTTTTTCCCATTGTACCGGTAATTCCAATAATGTCAACAGGAATCAAATCATTTACAATCTTTGAAAACTCTTCATTAGTCAATACTTTTAAATCTGAATCGGCGACTTTTTTAGCTATTGGAGCAGTGTCCGGCAAAGTAGGTGGCATATACACGGCATCGAAACCTTCAACGGAAGGATCCTTATTAGCCAGGTCTAACTTTACACCTTCTTTTTCCATTTCTATTAAACTTCTTTGAAATTCTATTTTAAACTCAGAAATGTCCTTTAAATCAGTTATGACAACATCATGATTTAAATAATTAAGCAGTCTTGCAACAGGTCTACTAGCATTTCCGGCACCAACAACTAAATAATTCATAAAAAGTCTTCCTCATTATTTCATTAGAAATATATTTGGACTTTATTTAATTTAAAGTTTTAAAAATTTTAAAAAAAAAGAATTAGAAGAAAAACTATTCAAATTGAATAAGATTTTCTACATCATTATAGACAACATCAAGCCCACACATTGATGGAACATAATTTGCCGCTTTTGCTGAATTTACACCAATAACTTCAAAGCCCATATCTTCAATAGGAGCTACAACCATACAGGTGTCACATACCACATTTCCACCTGCACGTTCAATAGCTTCAGTATAGCCCATTCTATCAGCAGTCGCTTTTACGCTCACTGATGTGCAAATCCATAATTTATTTTTGATAGTTTTACCTTGAACGATATTAGCAACTTTCTTAATCTCTTCCAAAGATGCATGAGGGCATCCTAAACAAATTAAATCAGGCTGCCTGTCAGTGGTGGTTAATTTTTCACGGGTTTCTAAAATTTCCTTTTGGGAAATGAACATGTGGTCTTCAACTTCCTCAACACCGGCCTGCTTATATTCCGGAGTGACGTTTTCCATATGGTAAAGGGCCACTGAACCGGATGAAGCGAGTGCTGCACCCAAAGTCTTCAAGTCATTGTTGTCAGGAGTGTTTTGAAGTTTAAAATAAGGAACTCCACTACCAACGACCTTACCGATGATATAACCTAATGCACCGAAATCGGCTCCACTGAGTTCATCGCTGACGTTTACAACAAGATTGGCTTTTCTTTTGTGGTCCAAGTGAAATCCATATAATGGAGTTTTACCCACAATAGCTGCCGCAAGAGCAGCTGGTCCGCCTTCACGATTGGTTCTAGCACCAATTACAGAATTGACATAAGCCACAGCAGATGATTCGGACCAGGAAACATGGTCGCCAAATCTTGGAACGTTCCCTACCAGATAAGGAGTACAGGTACAAGTTTTAGAAATGCCGAGATTGGCATAGGCATCTACGATTTGATTTTGCTTGATTGCAAACTCTTCGGGAAAACCTAATTCCTTCCAGTTATCCAAATCAGTTCCAGGAGGATTTAATGAAGCATTGATAGTTGCCTTGCCTGAACCGTCCTTTGCCAAATCCTCAAGATATTCCAAACCTGCTTCCCCAATAGTCTTATAGGAAACACCGGATACCTGTGCGGAAGTGATGTCAACTAATTCAGGAGCCCCATAGATATCTCCTAAAGCAACAAGGATATCCATACTTTTTCTGATGGTCTCTCCAAATTCACCGTCACACATTTGTTCTTCTTTTTTAGTTAAAAACATATTAATCAGCATTTAATTGATATTCAACCATTTCATTGACAAGGTGCAGGAAATTGTCTTTACTTTCAAAAGGTATCATTGCACCGGCCGCAATATCATGTCCTCCGCCGGTACCTCCAAAATTATTTGAAGAATCCTGTAAAGCCTTGCCCAAATTAACACCTCGAGCAACCATTTCTCTAGTTGTTCTACCAGAAATTTTAATATCATTATGTAATCTAGATAAACCAATGACTGGTTTTGAATCGTCCAATAACTCCACAGATAATGCGATACTTGCTATTGTTCCCATTACAGATTTCAATACCTTATCTTCACTGTAGAGATATTGAATATCTGAAAGCTGAACAGCACCTTCACGTTTAATCCATTCAAGGCCTTTGACGATTTGGTCACGGTATTGCCTTTGCAATCTTAAAGCCGCATCAAGCGCCTTATCCTTTTCACCTAAAGCTATGCTTAAACCCAAACCATGCTTTTTGTTTTTGCCGCAAGCGTCAAGAATATATGAATATTCCTCCAAGTCGCGAAGCAACGGCACTTCTTTTTGAACTGTGTAGCAGTCGCCAAAAATATCCGGATTAACATTAATAAGAGCATCCTTCAAGAGATCTTTTTCTTCATCTTCCAAATCTGTGAACTTGATTCCATAAGACAAATTCATTCTCTCTAAAAACTCCTGCGCACCTTCAAAATCTCCGCTGATACCTGGAAGCGGCGGTGAAAATGTATAAGCAAGGGATTTGTAAATAGGTTCGGAAGATTTGGAAACAATCTTCAAATCTTCATGAATCTCAAGAGTTCCGCTTTCAATTGCATCATTAAGTATTAACTCATTGACACCTGTAAATCCGCTTTGACCTTGCATATCACCAAATGCACCAATTAAAGCATAATAAGCCAAATGTTCCTTTCCAAGCTCACGAACAACCAAATAACTGGAACCCGCACCGCTTAAGTCTTTGCTTCCATCGATTCCAAACAGATGGGGATTAATGTGGACAACATTGCTTTCCGCTTCGGTGTCATTGACTTGGTGGTGATCTGCAATAATCACATCATGCTTGTAAGTATTGAACTCGTCAACAAAAGCACTGCCCATGTCTGAAAATATGAAAAGGTCATATTTTTCATGTCTTAGTTGGTTTACAACATCCTCTTTTAGGCGAGGGATTATGGTAGTGTGGAATTGAACGTTTTCTTCAGCGAGAGCATTCGCTATCACTGCCGCTGATGAGATTCCATCAGCATCGTTATGAGAAATTATTCTTATAACACTATCCTTTTCAATGTGCTCCTTAAGCACATCAGTAGCTTCCTTAGCCCTATTTAACAAGGAGTGCTGCTTCTTTTGGATTGTATCTCCAACCTTCTGGTAATTCTCCTTCACTTACATAGTAAGAAGCTAATTTTCTGATTCTTGATTCAATGATAGTTAAACCTCTTCTGGAATGTAAGTCTTTAGGATTTTCTTCTAAGTGGTCTCTGATGTTAACTGCTCTTTTGATTAAGTTTAATAAGTCTTCTGGGTAGTCTCCAGCTTGACCGTTTCTTTTTAAGATTTCGGTGATTCTTTCACCGGTAACATCTTTTACAGATGGAATTCCGTATTGGTCTCTTAAGATAATACCGATTACGGAAGTACTTTTACCTTCTTTGTTTAATTTTAAAATCATTTCTTCAATTTCTTCATCAGTGTAAGTTACCCATTCTGGTCTTGCCATAATATAACCTCTTTTAAATTTTTTAATAAGCCCAATAAGTATAAAATTATAAAATTTTCAGAAAAACAAATCTACTCTTGGCTAGAATACCATTTGATAAATTTTTCTAAAGAATTTTTTCTATGTGAAAATTGGTTTTTTTCTTCAGTTGTCAGTTCTCCAAATGTCTTACCTTCACTAGGAATATAAAAAATTGGATCGAAAGCAAATCCTAAATCTCCTTTCTCTTCAACTGCGATTTCACCTGACACCTTGCCTAAAAAGATCTTGGGCTCAGAATTGGGGGCACAGTACCCAATAACTGACCTGAATTCGGCATATCGGTCATCAGCATCATCTAGTAACTTCAAAATTCCCTGATTCCCTATTGTATCTTGTACAAAGTGTGAATAGGTTCCTGGAAAATCATTCAAAGCTCTAATGAATAAACCAGCATCTTCAACAATCACAGGTCTTTCAAGTTTACGACAAGCATATTTTGCGCCTGATATGGCCACTTCCTCAAGAGTTCCCTGAGGTTCTGTGTAACCCAAATCAATATGCTCTAATTTAATGTCATAATTTTTGAAAATATTCTCTGCTTCTATAACTTTATGTTCGTTACCAGTTATAAATGTTATCATAAAAATAGTATATTTTAGATTTTTTATATAGTTAACTAATGGGTATATCTTCCACGTGATTCGATGTCGGATATCTTATTGGCAACCCTATCATTGCCGTAGCCTTTCAAAACGGCAGCGAAATATTTTAATGCTAACTTATAGTCAATGCTTTGAAGTGATTTCTTCAATACTAGTAAGTCAACTGCCTTATCCTCATCCAAATCGGAATATCTTCCCAATCCAAAATCTATGAACACCAACTGACCCTTACCATTAATCATGATGTTTGAAGAGGTTATGTCGCCGTGAATGATGTTTGAATCGTGAAGCTTTGAAATCTCCTGGCCTATTCTAAAGGACAGGTCCTCATCAATTACATCCTTGACCATAGTGCCTTCAATCTCTTCCATCAAAATGGATTTGTTTTCCAAATCTATGTCATATAAGACAGGGGTTCTGACACCTGCCCTTTTAGCGTCAGACAATAGCTTAGCTTCTTCCTTGGTCCTTGCCTTTCTGATTTTATTATCGATTTCAGGAATCCTATAATTTTTCACGATCCTGTCTTTCAAAACCGCTTTTTCGCCAAAATAGCTGGATTTTACAATATTCGATTCGGCACCCTTGGCTATTAAATCATCACTTAACTTCAAGTAGGATTTGGTATTGTCAATCCATGGGATGTCAACCTCATCTGTTCTGAACTTTTGTATTATTCCAGTTTGGGACAAGTCCATAGGACCGAATTGCTTGCACATGAGCAAGCCCAGCCATGCAATCATGACTCCGTTGTCGCCGCACAGTTTCATTTCAGGCATGTAAAATTTGGCACCGTGTTCCTCTGACATTGTCCTAAGCATTTCACGCAGCCTTGAATTTGCTGAAACTCCACCGCACAGCATCACCTCATCCTTTTGGGTGTGGGACAATGCGCGTTCTGTAACTTCAACAAGCATTGCAAAAGCGGTTTCCTGAAGTGAGAAACAAATGTCTTCCATAGGTGTTCCCTTTTCCGCTTCCCTTAATGCGGCTGAGAGCAATCCTGAAAATGAAAAGTCCATTCCCTTTACGACATAGGGAAGGTCGATATATGAGCCTTGCTTTGCCAGTTTTTCGATTACTGGTCCCCCTGGATGGCCCAATCCGGTTTCACGGCCAAAATGGTCAAGACAATTTCCGATGGCTATGTCTAAAGTCTCTCCAAAAATCCTATATCTTCCGCTTTCATATGCAATTACCTGACTGTTTCCGCCACTTACATAAAGTGAAACAGGATTTACCGCACCAGTATCCAATTTTCCAACTTCGACATGACCAATGCAGTGATTGACACCGATAATCGGCTTATTTAAAGACAATGCCAGGCTTCTTGCAGAAGTTGCAACAATCCTTAATGCAGGACCCAGACCCGGACCCTGTGAAAATGAAATCAAATCAATATCAGAATAGGAAAGGCCTGATTCATCGATAGCTTGAGGAATCAATTCAGGAATCCATTTGGCATGGTGTTCGGCAGCCAATCTGGGATGTATTCCACCTTCCTCAGGATATAGCTGTTTTCCAGCCATAGCCAGAATATTCCCTTCACTGTCCACGATGCCTACACCGGTTTTTTCTGCAGTTCCTTCAATTCCTAAACATATCAAAATAATCAACTGAAAAAATTAATTAATTAGTATATTACTATTTAAAAATATAAAAATATTTTTTAATTTCAAAAGACATAAGTGAGAGTATGGGATTTTATAGTGCTAACACTCCAGAACAGAAAAGGGTAAAAAAATTGACTGGAGACATAAATATAAGTGAAATGTTCAAAAACGAATGTGAAACAAGGGGAATTGCAATTTACAATGCTTATAATATTCAAAAACGTTTATTGCATGAAGTGGAACAGGAAGAACTCCGCGGCGTTAAGGAAGTTGATGACAGGCTGATGGAATTGCTTGAGGAAAGAAGCAAAAACAAGGTAACACACAGGTACGTTGATTTCGTTTCAAATGAGGACAGCGCTTCAAGAGGAGTTGTGCCTCCAAGGCCAGATGAAAAAACAACACTCCCCCCAAAAGACCAAATCAAGATTCCACCAAGAGCCAGAGACGGAAAGGAATTTTTCAGAGACGATGAACTCCCAGAAATAGAAATGCTCAAGAAAATCATGCTTCAAAATAAAAAGATTATTAATCAGAACAAGATTATCATAGAACAATTGAAAAAATAGGTGAAAAAGATGATTGATGGAATTACAACATACGGATCAAACGACTTGATAGAAACATTGCAGGAATGTGATGATCCCGTATTCTTGATTACAATCGGAACAACTGAAACCTCATTGATTGATGGAATTTCAGGTGCTGGACCTTCAGCGGACTTGACAGAATATACTCCCGCTTCAGATGTTGAATTCATGGTTTTGGGTGAAGTAAGATGCTGTGAAGCTCCAGCTGAAACTGTAGTGGGCAATGCAGCTGCACCGACACCTGCCAGGCTTACCAAAGCATCACTACAACTTGCAGAAATACCATTTGTCGTTGTTGATGCAGGATCTAAAATCAAACCTGACATAGAGTATGTGAGTTTAGGCAAGGATTATGGAAGAGACATCAGAACCGGAAAAGGAGTTTTAAATCCGCTTGAAATATTTGAAAATGCTAAGGATTTAGGTGCTGAACTGTCAAGAAGACACGAAATGCTCATTATCGGTGAAAGCATAGCAGCAGGAACCACAACCGCTTTAGGAGTGTTGAGGGCGCTTGGATATGATGCAAATGAAAAGGTAAGCGGAAGCATGCCCCACAATCCTCATGACATGAAGACAAAAGTGGTGGATGAAGGACTGAAAAATGCGGGTCTTGACCCTGAAAAGGACGACATTGATGCAATGCAAGCCATTGGTGCAGTAGGAGATCCTACATTGCCTGCAATTGCTGGAATTGTTTTAGGTTCAGACATTCCAATCATCCTGGCTGGAGGAACACAAATGGCAGCGGCTTGCGCCATCATCAAATCCGTGCAGCCTAACTTTGATTTTTCAAGAATCAACCTGGCCACAACAGTTTATGTGGCGGGCGATGAAACTGCAGATTTGTTCGGTATACTAAAACAGATTGACGACAACATAACAGTGAACATTGTTGACCCTAAATTCGAAGAATCAGAACATGAAGGATTGAAAAATTACCTGAAAGGATTCGTAAAAGAGGGTGCCGGAGCAGGTGGAGCAATGTTTACAGCACTTGTTTTAGGAAAATCTGTAGAAAAACTTAGAAAAAAAATAGAAAAAGTATGTGAATAGAGATTTAGTAATCTCTATCATCTCATTTTTAGAATATGTGGGCTATTGAACCCATAAATACAATTATGCCTACTGCCCAACAGTAGTAAGCAAAAATATCCAAATTCTTTTTTTGAATTAATTCCAGCATCCAGCGAATTGCTATATAACCTGAAACAAATGCTGCTAGAAAACCCAAAATTACCGGCAAGAAATTAGCGTCAAGTGAAGAGCCAATGTCTTTAAGTTGCAATAAAAATGCTCCTAAAATAGCTGGAATGGACAATATAAAACTGAATTTAGCAGCAAATTCCTTATCAAGGCCTATCACAAGACCTGATGCGATTGTGGTACCTGAACGTGAAAGACCCGGCAATATTGCACATGCTTGACCTAATCCCATGAACAAGGCTTCTTTTTTTGTAATGGTTCTGAAATTAACTTCACCACTGGCCATTCTTTGAGATAAATAAAGAATTGTACCGGTTACAAACAGGAAAAATGCAGGAACATAAAGCGCTCCGGCAAACAATGCATCTACTGAATCTTCAAATAGCACGCCTACAATAGCTACAGGAACAGTGCCCAAAATAACATACCATGCAAGCCTCTTATAAGGATCTTCATCAAATCCTTCCTTGAATCTGCCTTGAAGAATATCGCCAATGCTCAACCACCAGGATCTAAGCATTTGTATAATGTCCGCGCGGAAAAACCATAAAACTGCAAGCAGGGAGCCCAAATGGAGAAAGGTGTCAAAAGCAAGAGAGCCTTTAACCCCTAAAATATTTTGGATAAAAACTAAATGAGCTGAACTACTTACTGGCAAAAATTCAGTTAATCCCTGAACAATACCAATAATAATTCCCTGAATTATATCCATAAGTCCACCATCTAAATGTAAGACATCCAGTTGTACTTGTCTTCGACTTTGGCTTCAACTATGTCAAAGAAAGCACTTTGTATTTTTTCGGAAATTGGTCCTCTTTTACCAATTCCTATTTGCCTGTGGTCGATTGAACGGATTGGAGTAACTTCAGCTGCAGTTCCGGTGAAGAACACTTCATTTGCGGAATATAATCTTTCCCTTGAAATAACTTCTTCTACCACTTCATAGCCTAAATCACGAGCAATGGTCATGACTGAGTCTCTTGTAATACCTTTGAGGTTGGAGGAAGACATTGCAGGAGTGAACAATTTTTCGCCTTCAACAAGGAAAATGTTCTCTCCACTACCTTCGGAAACGTGTCCTTCGTAATCGAGCATGATTGCTTCATCAAATCCATTGTCGATAGCTTCAAGTTTAGCCAATTGTGAGTTCATGTAATTTGCACCACATTTAGCGAGAGCAGGGAAAGTGTCAGGTGCTGGTTTTCTCCATGAAGATACACCAATATCTACACCGTTAGCCATTCCTTCCTCTCCTAAATAAGATCCCCATTCCCAAGCTGCGATAACTACATTTACAGGACAGTTTAAAGGGTTAACTCCGAGTTCGCCGTATCCTCTAAATACGATAGGGCGTATGTAGCAACCGTCCAAATCATTTACACGGACAGTTTCTAAAATCGCTTCTTCAATTTCCTCTTGTGTGTATGGAATATCAATCTTATAAATTTTTGCGGAATCGAATAAACGTTGTACATGCTCTTTTAAACGAAATACGGCTACACCGTTGTCGTTTTTATATGCACGAATTCCTTCAAAAACACTTGTACCATAATGGACAACATGAGAAAGTACATGAATACTTGCATCTTTCCATTCAACCATGTTTCCATCAAACCATATTTTACTAGCTGTGTCATCCCAAGCCATTTTATCACTTCTAAATTTTTTATGATATTTGTTTTATATTTATTAAGTAATAAAATTTACTTAACTAAATTATGTTTAATAGAAAGATTTATATATAAATAAAATCATAACAATACTTGTTGGTTCCGTGGTCTAGTGGTATGATACCTCCCTTACAAGGAGGGGATCACGAGTTCGAATCTCGTCGGAACCACTCCTATCTTTTTTTAAAATTTTTATCAAAATTTGACAATTTGCTCCGTTTCGAAATGGCAATTTTTATGTAAAATCCAACATTTTATACCATTTACTTTATCATTGAAATTTCAAAAAATTAGAACATCGTATATCTTTTATAAAAGTTATTAATGTAATGAATACTATTCATAGAAAGAATTAAAACAATGATTAAAATTATTAAATAATAAAATTTAAATAGTTTTTGAATTAAATCTATAACTATCGAAAAAGGAGACTTAATTATGGTAGTTAAAATTGCTATTATTAAAAGTGGTAATATTGGTACTTCACCAGTAATTGACCTATTGTTAGACGAAAGAGCAGACAGACCAAACATCGATGTAAGAACCTTTGGATCTGGAGCTAAAATGAACCCAGAACAAGTAGAAGACGTTGTACCTAAAATAGACGCTTTCGAACCTGACTTCGCAATCTTCATTAGCCCAAACCCAGGAGCACCTGGACCAGCTAAAGCAAGAGAATTATTATCCGAAAAGGACGTTCCTGCTATTATCATTGGTGACGCACCTGGTAAAGGTAAAAAAGATGAAATGGATGAACAAGGTCTCGGTTACATCATCGTTATGTCTGACCCAATGATTGGTGCAAAAAGAGAATGGTTAGACCCAACTGAAATGGCTATCTTCAACTCCGACATCTTAAAAGTATTAGCTGAAACCGGAGCATTAAGATTAGTTCAAAAAACCATTGATGCTGTAATTGCACAAGCAGACGCAGGTGAAGAAATCGAATTACCAAAACTCATCATTACTGCTGAAAAAGCTGCAGAAGCTGGTGGATTCGCAAACCCATACGCAAAAGCAAAAGCTATTGCTGCATACGAAATGGCTGGATCAGTCGCAAACTTAGACATGAAAGGTTGTTTCATGACCAAAGGTTTCGAAAACTTCATCCCATTAGTAGCTGCTGCTCACGAAATTGCTGCATGTGCTGCTAAATTAGCACAAGAAGCAAGAGAAATCGAAAAAGCAAATGATACTGTTTTAAGAACCCCTCACATGAAAGAAGGAAACCCAGGTTGTAAAACAGAATTAATCTCAAAACCACAATAAGTAGTTTAATTACTACTTTTCTTTTTTTTCTTTTTTTAACAAAAATTTTCAAAAAACAGTCTACTTTTTATTAAAAATACTAATTTTAAATTAAAATAAAAAAGATAGGTGAATTTATCTACAATACACCTTTTGTAGAAGGAATCTGATCATGTTCCACTTTAATAGCTTCTTTTAAGGATTTGGCAAATGCCTTGAATACGGCTTCAGCCTTATGGTGGTCATTTACTCCTTCAACGGTTCCGTAAATATTCAATTTAGCAGAACTAGAGAATGATTCGAAGAAATGGATTACGACATCTGATGACATGTCCCCAATTTTTTCATTTCTGAAATCAAGCTTCATATTACAGTAGCTGCGGCCACTGATATCGATTGCGACAGTTGCAACTGAATCGTCCATAGGAACAATAGCATGGGCCATTCTCTTAATTCCTTTTTTGTCACCGATAGCCTGCAAGAAAGCCTCGCCTAACAGAATTCCCACATCTTCGATGGTATGGTGATCATCGATTTCCAAATCTCCAGATGCTCTAAGCTCCAAATCAATCATACTGTGTTTTGAAAATGATTCCAACATGTGATTGAAGAAATTTACGCCTGTATCGATTTCGTATACACCTGTACCGTCAAGGTCCATATTTATAGTAATATCTGTTTCTGAAGTTTTTCTTGAAACATTCGCATTTCTACTCATAATCTAACCTACAAAATAATCAATTTTAGCTTTAATTATTCACTCATCTTCGCCGGGACGTATAATTTTAATGCAGTCTGCGGGGCATTCCATTGCACATAATGTGCAAACATGACAATATCTTAAATCCAATATATGTGCAACGGTATCAATCTTCCAAATTTTAGCTGCTTTAGGACAAATATCATAACAATTTCCACAACCAATGCATTCATCTTCATCAACTAAAATTCTTAACATAAAATCACCATAAACTTACAATTTCAAAGTAGCTACAGACATTGCCTTGAATCCTACATAGACTTCCTTGCCAATGTTAAGATTCAATTCTTTTTCAGCGGAGAGAGTGATATCGCAACATAAATTAACGCCACCCACATCGATTTTAACACGAATAACTTCGTTTTTAAGTTTCATCTCGACAATTTGGCCTTTTAAAATGTTACGAATGCTAGAAGTTTGGGGTTCCAACATTAGGAAGATATTATCATAACTAATTAACGCCAATAGTTTATCTCCAACTTCATAGTTTCTGTTTAATGGTGCATTAATCTCAAATTCTTGCATCTTAATAGTCATGACACCTTTAGCATCATCGATATTGATGATTTCGGATTCTATTTCATTAACATCCTTATGAAGTTCCATAATGGCGTTGATTTTTTTACATTCTTTTAAAATGGAGTATCCCTCTTCAGTAAGGGTTGTTCCTCCTCCACCACCTTTTCCACCTTTGGTGGTGTTTACAATCTTAACATTTAAGGATGATTCAATTTTTTCAATATAGTTCAATGCTGTCCTATAAGAAACCTTTACAGATTTTGCAGCATCAGTAAGAGATCCTGTGTCTAAAATAGACTCCAACAGTTGAAACTTCTTACTGTCCAATAAGAAAGAATTGCCATCAACATTAATTTTGTATTCAACTCCCGCTTTTACATCAGTCATATTATAATCCCCCAATTATAATGATTAGTTTTATATCAATCATATATTAAATAAGTTTCTCATTATTTATTTCTAAATTCTATTCTTTCAACGAAATTTAATACCTTATTTATTATGGAAGATAAAGGACCTAATTTAGATGAATAATTCCTTAAGGTTTCTATATCCTCTTGTGTGAAAAATCTAACTAAGATTAATGCAAAGAAATAAACAACCATACAAATGAAAATTCCCGGGAATAACCACCAGGTTGTTTTAGGGATTAAAAGTCCTGCAATACCCATGATTAGGGTTGCAGACAATATTTTAAAAACAGATTTGGTCGGCGCTTTTGTTTTAGTGAGTTTGAATACAAAGTAAATGCAAGGAATCATCATTAAGAAACAGGCGATAGTTGTAGCAGCTGCACCACCTGCAATTCCCAAAATCGGAGCAAATACCCAGCAGAGAGCTGCAGTAGTAATAGAACCAAATATTAAAATGTACATAGGAATTCTAGGATTTCCAATACCTTGAATAATACTGGTTGATATTGCAAAAATGGAATAAAATGTCATTCCAACAGACAATATTGCCAAAGCAGGAGCACCAGCTGCATAAGCAGGAATTTGGAAATAAAGCAATCTTAAAATTGGTACTGAGAATAAAGCAAGACCAATGCACATTGGAACCACAAACAATAATGAAAGTTTGTAAGATTCACTGACATATTTTTGAAGTGCTGAAATATCCTTAAGTTTGAATGCCTCAGAGGAAGCCGGTAAAATTGTAGTTGCTACAGAAATAGAAATCATTAAAGGCAATCTGGCGATAGGGTCTGCCGCTGTGAAAAAACCGATGCTTTCCAATGTCAAAAACCTACCCATAATAAGAGTGCAGATATTATAAATAAGCATTTCTGCAATTGCTGTAATGATAACCGGAATAGAGAATTTCACTAACATTATACCCAATTTGAGTTCTTCACGGAATGGAAATACAAAACCTTCACTAGGTTGGGGAATATATTTCGGCATGAAAAATTTAAATATCAGGACTGAAGAGGCTGCAGCAAGGGCATAACCAATAACTGTACCCCATAAGGCACCAATAACAGAAAATCCTATTAAAACAAATGCGGTTGCACATAAAATCATTGACAACTGCTCAATTGCACGGGTATAGACAATATATTCCATCTTATATACTCCTTGAAATGCACCTCTAAATGCGCCTAAAACAACACTGAATGGAGTAATAAGACCTATAATTTGTAAAGGAACCATAACTTCAGGTTTGCCCATGAAATTGTTAGCCAATAGTGGAGCAATGACAAAAATCATTAAAAATCCCAAAGCCAAACCCAAGAAAACCATGATTTTTAATGCCGTATAAATTGTCTGCCTGGCCATATTATGGTCTTCAACTGCCTCATATTCAGCAATATATTTTGATATAGCTGGAGGAAGACCTCCGGAGGCCAAAGTTTGAAAAATACCTTGAACGGACATTGTGGTCCCTAAAATACCATTATTAACAGGACCCAGTAATGTAGCCATTAAAAAACGGTACACATAACCTCCAATACGGAAAATTATGTTACCGATAAAAATAATCAAACTGCCCCGTACTAACTTATTTGCCATAATATACCTTTAAAAATTAATTATTAATAATATAACTTGATTTTAATATTTAAATATATTTATTTAAAAAATTTTCAAATTCATTTAAAGTCCTATCCAATGATTCCATTCCATAATCATCCTCTTTAATCTTATCTAAAGAATCATCAGACCAGAAAGAAGCTCCCAAATTGGAACCGAAAGGACCTCCACTTACAGGAATTATACCATGTATCATGAAATATGTTACATTTTTCAAATGAGCAAAATCCTGACCACCTGTTCTGTCGCCGCCCACAGCAATGCTCATCCCTATTTTTCCCCTTAAAAGGTTATAATCAATGGCTTCCAGGGCACGTGTACGATCCATAATGGCAGACAAGTTGCTGCTGATTCCACCACTTTGAACGGGTGTTGCTAAAATAATCCCGTCAGCGCTTTGAAGGCCTTCATAAACCTGCCTCATGTCATCATCGATGATGCATGTCTTGTTTTCCAAGCAATAGTCGCAATGCATGCAGGGTTTGATTTCCTTGCCTCGGCAAGTAAACATTTCAGTTTCAAAATCATGATTGGAAAGCTTGTCCAAAGCATTTTTCAAAGCATATTCAGTCGTACTATTTCTAGGACTTGCACAAATTCCAAAAACTTTCATGGATTTATTTTTAGAAAACGAAACTAATAAGATTATTCATGAACTGTAAAAAAAAGAAAAATAATAAGTGAGTAAATCACTTATTTTACAATTACTTTTATTGTTTTGCTTATTGGCTTATAGTAAGTATTTCCAGCATATTTGACAATTGCACTGTAAGTTCGTTTTTTGGACAAATTGGTAAATTTAAATATTGCTTGGCCTTTTGAATTGGTTTTGACTATATAATTCTTACAGTTAACCCTAATTGTGACTTTAGCATTTTTCATTATTTGACCTTTATTTGTTTTTAAAACGACTGTGTATTTTTTAACTGCCTTTAAAGTGTATGCAACACTATTTTTAGCTGTGAATCTTGGAGTTGCTTTAGATACAACAACCTTATTGCTTGCAGATGATTTAAGATAAGTGCCATTGCCATCATAAGTAACCTTCACAGTATAAGTTTTAGGAACCAAATTGGCTAAAATAGCAAAAGTGGCTTTTCCGTTGGAATTTGTAGTCACTTTTTTTGATTTGCCATTTAAAACCATAGTAAGTTTTGCATTTGCAATTACATTTCCATCAATATCTTTTAATGTGACAACTAAATTTTTACTGTTGCTATAAACCACTGCTACAGATGGAACTGTGATTTTAGTGGAAATAGGTGGAGCATTCTTAGTTGTAACAATGATTTGCTGCAATACAGTTAAACCTCCAGAGTTCAACATTATTGAAATGGAATTATTATCCCTAATACTGCTTGTAATATCTTTTGTATACAAATCAGTTGATTGTGAGCTTCCATTCCATGGATGAGTTTCGCTCTCGCCATTGATCACAACAATTGCTTCACCATCCTGAGCACTGTTAGCAAAAATATAAGCAGTAGCATCAATAATATCTGAAGCATCTACATTGATGGCGGAATCTGCGCGAATTGTATTCCTGGTTCCTCCAGAATCGCCCAATAAATCCGCTCCATTGGAAATGTAAATGTTTTTAATGATATTGCTTCCTGTGGTATTGTACATGTAAATCAGGGTTGTCGGATAAACCGCTACCGCATCCTTATTCAAATCAAAGACATTATCACCATTTACAATGAAATCTGTGACATCATAAACAACTACTCCATAGCCAGAGTTGGAATTCAGATTGCTTTGATCACGAGCAAAGAAAACAGGAGTCAACGCATTATCGTTCAAAGTAACATTGAACATGTCAATATTGTCCTTGCCTCCGCTAGCCCAACAGTAAGATACATATATGAACGCCTTAACGAAACTGGAGCTATCAGGTAAAACAACGGAATAATTGATTGAATCATACGAATCTGATGAGCCTGCATAGGTGCCGTTGGTTAAAATCACAATGTCACCATTGACAGTGATATTGCAAAATGATTCCAAGCTAGTTTCATTATAGGTATCCTTGCCCAAATAACCATTGTACAAAACAGTTGCTTCACAAGAACTTTCATCAACAAGCTCGTTGGCAAAACTTATTTGAACTTGATAATTAACCTTGTTATAACTGCCTGAACTTCCAAAATATTTAGAAGAATCATTAAATTCCCTAATTGTCGAATCAACAATAGTTAAAGTATTTTCTCCATTGCCTAAGTTGATTTCAGTGCAGTTGACACTGATGCCATCAGCCAATAAATTAATAGAGTATTTGCCTGCGCGATTAGTATTAACGGTAACAGTTAAAGCGTTTGCGAAAGTAGGATAAACAATATTTTTAGTATAGTCTGCGACTTTAACAGACGAATTCACATTGACAACTTCTTTAGAAACAACAATGATTTGGTGTAATGCTAAAAACATGTTATTGTTGAGAATCAAAGAAATGGAGTTGCTATCTCCAACTGTATCCTTAATGTTTTTAGTGTAAACATTGATTTGATTGTCTAAATTTGTATTCCATGCATTATAATCGCTTTCGCCATTAATAACAATAGTTGCCCTGCCTTCTTTAGCTCCAGCTCCAAAAATATAAGCTGTGGCATCAATACTATCTGATGAATCAACATTTATTATGGAATCCACATGCATAGGATGGCTAATACCGCCAAAAACTCCTAACAAATCGGCTCCATTGGAAATGTAAATGTCCTTAAGGATGTTGCTGCCGGTAGTATTGTACATGTAAATCAAGGTTGTCGGATAAACCGCCACCGCATCCTTATTCAAACTAAAGACATTATTTCCATCGATGAGATAATTTCCAGCATCATAAACAACTACTCCATAGCCTGAGTTGGAATTCAGATTGCTTTGGTCACGAGCAAAGAAAACAGGAGTCAACGCATTATCGTTCAAAGTAACATTGAACATGTCAATATTGTCCTTGCCTCCGCTAGCCCAACAGTAAGGCACATATATGAACGCTTTAACAATGTTAGAATTGACTGGTATACAAACATCAAAATTAACAGAACCATATGAAGCTGAAGAACCTGCATAAGTACCATCAGTTAAAACAACAATGTCACCGCTAACTGTAGTATTATAGAATGATTCCAAACTATTTTCATTGTAAGTGTCCTTGCCCAAATAACCATTATACAAAACAGTGGCATCGTAAGAAGTTGTATTTATTACTTCATTTGCATATTTCACTTGGACTTGGTAACTAACCTTATCATAAACACCTGAACTTCCAATATATTTAGCAGATTCATTTAATGGCCTAATGGTTGGGTCAATCAAACTTAAAGAATTAAGACCATTATTCAAAGTTACAACAGTTGAATTGACAATGCGCCCATCAGCTAATAAATTAACAACATATCTGCCAGCCGTATTAGTATTAATATCGACATTTAATGTGTTATTTAAATTAGGATAAATAATATTTTTATTATTATCTGCCATACAAATAGATACATTAGCTTTAGGTTCATAAACTGTTAAAATAGAAACTATTGTCTTAAAAGAAGGACCATAAGCTCCCCCAACTGCTTTAAATGTGAAATTCAACTCGTCACCACTAACATAATTTGTTACATCCCATAAGTGATACTGATAATAAGCACCACTAATATAAACATCGTCTTCACTTTCAGAAAAGAGAGGAGCATTGTTAACTTTATACACCGCATCGGCACTTGATAGTGCAACATTAATTAAAGAACTCTTTTTATTAGAAAGATCAATATTGCTTAAATTAAAGGAATGAGTTAATCCGTTGACAGTATCGTCTGTCCATGCCTGACCTGCATTAAACCAGTAATTAATCACATCATCGTCACCGTCATCCCAAGCAACAAACAATGAAACTAACTTAATTCTTCCATCAAAATTTTTTCCGACAATAGGATATGAAAGAACATCTATTGATACGGAAGTTCCATTTAATCCCTGAAGAATATCTGTGACATTATAAAAAATCATATAATCAGAATAACATCTGGTAGTGTGGTCATTTACAATATAGTTAACCCCATCAGTTGAAGATGTGGAAGTCCATAAATATTCGCTGCCAAGTAGCTGTATTCCATTTGCGGTCATTATACTTGTATTTGCATATGATCCATAGTTAGTTCCACCACTTCCTGAGTAAATATTTACATAAACATAAGCGGATTTGATATTTGCAGTAGATGGAATGTCATAACTGATATTCCCCTTATTACCATTTACAGAATCGCTTTTTCCCCATGGATGAACACTAGTAAAATCAACACCACCGGAAACTGAACCTGTCTCAATATTTGGCAGCGGGTCACTATTTGTTGCAGAAAAAACTTCCTGATTTACACATGAAGATAAATCTTCGGCATCGTCAGCTGTTTCCAATTCCATGTCAAAATCATCTGAACTAGAATTGATTTCCATTAACTCATTATTAAAGGAATCATCAGTAATGTTTTCAGCAGAAATTGAACCAATTGTCAGACAAATTAATAAAACTAAAAATAATGTCAAAAAAATGTTTTTATATTTCATAATTCATCTCCCAATTTAAAAATAAAAAAGTAATGGAGTGTTTAAAATGAAAAAATGATTTGACTCATTTAATCATTTTTCTCCATCATATTGTTTATTTTGCTATTTTAACGCTTTGTGCTACACTGTCCATCCTGTAGGTTACTCTGACTTTGTAGGTTTTTCCTACACCAAGTTTTGCAACCATGTCTGGAGTGAATTTGAATAAAGCAACACCATTGCTGTTGGTTGTGACCCTGTAGTTTTTCTTCATGAAGTTAACGACTACAGTTTTTCCTTTGATTGGTCCAGTACCTTTCAATGTGATTTTAAGGGTAGTGGATTTAGCGGATTTTTTGACTGTAGTGACTTTAGGGACATTGACAACACTCTTAAGCACTAAGTTGCCAAGTTTGGTTACTTTATTGTCGTGTGTAGCAGTTACAGTGTATGTTCCTGGTTTGTATGCTTTTGTAAATTTAGCAATACCATTAGCATCGGTTTTAACTTTCAATTTGTACCTGTCCATGATAGTGATGGTTACAGTAGCTTTCTTGATTGGGTTACCATCAGTATCAACAACTTTGATTAGGGATATTCCTTTTTCGGAATCAGATCCCATATCATTGTTGTAGTAGTAGAAATTAAAGTCATTGACTCTGCTTACTTTGCTAGCTTTAACTACAGCATTAATAGTGGTTGAACTGTTTTTATAGATTTCAGAACCTGCGTATATGATATCTGTTGTGTAGTTATTGGAGTATACTTTCATGGATGTGAAGTTAGCAGTACCATTTACTACTTCAACAGGATATTCATTACCATTGAATTTAACAGTTAAATTACCAGTAATCGCTGGGTCTGTATTAATAATAATATGAACAGCAAAACCATCATCTAAAGCACAGACAGTATAATTAGCACCAATTACTACTTCTGCAGATTCTGCAATGCTTACTGTTGTAATATTATCGATAGAAGCATATTTTTCATCACCTGTGTAAGTAACGGTGAAAGTGTAATTGCCACTAGCTAAATTGTCTGGACCAACAATGACCGCACTACCGTCAACAACAGTTGCAGTGTAATTAACACCATCAATACTTACAAATACAATACCCCCATTGGCATCGGTAGGTAAAGTTACTGTGATATTAACCGCACTGCCTAATGGTGTGGAATTTCCTGCATCAAGCAACATTTCATAGTTGGTTACTTTGGATACAGTGATTGCATAAGTTGCATTTTCTGATGCTTTATAATATCCATTACCATCAAATTGAACAGTAATATTATGGTCTCCGATAGTTAAATCCTCAGCAAGGATAATGAAACTACCTTCACCATCAACAACAGTTAAAACACCATAATCGGTTATTAAAACACCATCAATCCAAAGACTGTAAGTACCATTAACATCAGGATCAACACTGACAGCAACATCCAAATTATCTCCAACAAAGATTTCACTGCCATTAACAATATCGGTTGAAATAGCTGTAGGTGTTAATTTTTTACTTACAACTAAAACTTGTTGATATGCAACAACAGTTGATGAACTTGGACTAGTTATAAACATTGCAACATTGTTTTGTGAAATTCCGCTAGTTACATTGAAGATGTATGGACAGCATTCCTTATCTGAAGAAGATGGGTATGCATCTGAAACATACAAATCGTTGAAGCTTAAATCAGCATCATTATAACCACCCGATCCACCGAATGCGTATAATGTTGCACTATCTAAATTAGTTAAGTCAATGTCGTTGAAGTTGATAACTGTTTTGAGCAATTCGTCATATCCTAGCTTATTATAATATGGATAGAATACATCACATACGTCACTGAAGTATACATCTGTAATTGAATCGCTATCAGTCATATTATATAATACAAATAATGTGGAAGGATATAATGCGCAATTGCCTGTTTTGTTTATAACAAAAGAGTTAACATCATTGACATTGTAAAGTTCAGTTACATCAAACACTACAAGACCGTAATTATATGGGCCGTAGTATCCTAAATTACCCCTGTCCATTTCATAGCTGATATTTTGATTTAAAATGTCACGATCATTAAATGTTAAGTTCCAACCATTTGGATAATAAGAAGTATCCCAATTATATGCGAAATATAATAAGACTTTTACAATTTCAGCACCTTCCGGTGTTTCAATGTTCCAAGTCTCGTTTCTAAATCTTATGAATTGGTCTGCATAGTAACTTGCATCGTGAGTAGCGACAATAATATCACCATTAATAGTGTAATTTCTATTAATAATATTATCATGACCACCGTAAGCATAGCTTTTGTTGAAATAACCGTCATATGCAAGTATTTTATCAGCAGATACTGTTGAAATTATTTCGCCAGCGTATTTTAAATTGAAGGTGAATTTAATCTTGTGGTTTTGAGCCTCAGGCCATACGGTTTCTTCAGTTATTGGACGTACAGTAGGATCAGTCAATGCAATTGAAGTGGCGCCTGTGGCTAATGAATCAATAGTGTAATTTGCTAACAATTCACCAGTTTCATTAGAATACACTTCTAAAACTAAATCTTCAACATCACTTCCACCGTTGTTTGTTAATTTAACAGTGAATGTATTATTAACTCCAGCAAAAATACCATTAGACCATTGTGTTGTAACACTACTAATTACCACATCAGGACGTGGGGCTGTGAAGTTCACTGTTTCAGCTACTGAATATAAGTTAACGGTAACTGAACCGTCACCAAAGCTTTCTGGAGCGTATGTTGTTGAAGCAATTCCTTTTACGAGCACAGTACTTTCCGGAGTGACATTACCGTTGATTACGGTGAATGTTAAAGGAACATTTGCCGGAAGTGAATCGACATCAACTTGTGCACCATTCTGATTTTTGGTTATGTCAATTGTGATTACTGCTGAATCCCCTAATGGAACCTCTTCCTTATCGGCGCTGACATCTAATACAAGATAAGCATTATGATAAAATGCCTTGTTATAAATAGTATTGAAATCAGGAGTGTTTGTTCCCCAATAACAGTTTTCCAGTGTGAATACATTTGCCTTATTACCGTACTGGCGTAAAGCATATCCGTTGGCATCAGTATTGTTTATGAAGAAACAGTAGCTGCCTGTTGCAGATCCGCTGTTTAAATTGCCGAACAATGCTCCACCTTGGGTTGCATAGTTATTTATAAATACATTTCCTGTTCCGAGAGTGATCTTATTACTTCCAACAGTACCTCTACCATTGGATGTGAGTCCTCTATTGGAATCAAATAGATTATTCTTACCAATGACTATAGGAGGGTTTGATGAACCTATTGCAGAACCTACATGGGATGCGCTGTTATTGATGAATTTATTGTTGTTTCCAATGGTTATTCCTGAGTTGGCAGCTGTACCGGAACTTAATCCGATAGCTCCACCCATATTGCCTGCGTAGTTATTGATGAAGGTAACATTATTGATGTTGTTAATGTAACCTTGAGTTGAACCTATCGCTCCGCCGGCGCTGTTGGCGCGGGAGTTTGAAATTACAGAATCGGAAATGTTAACAGCTCCGCCGTTGGCTACGAAAATAGCTCCACCCTGAGCTGTGCTGTAACCTTCAGTTAATGTTAAATTGCAAATGGTTAAAGTGAATCCGTTATTTACATTGAATATTCTTTTTGCATTGTTACCTGAAATAACAGCCTCTATGCTTTGACCAATGATTTTGATGTTTTTAGTGACGGCAATACCTGTTGCAGGTGTTGAATCATCCAAATAAACTACTCCATTGGCTACATAGATAATACCATTATTGTCAACAATTTTAACTGCTTTTTCAATAGTTTTAACAGCACTGTCCCAGCTAGTACCGGAATTACTGTTTGAACCGTGTTCATAATCTACATAAACGACTTCGGTTGAAATCACGCTTTCAGGAGTTAGGGAAATTGTTTCTTTAATTCCTAAAATGTCAACTGTAACGGAATTGTTGCCAACACCTGTGATTGTATATTCGACTTCACCGTCACGGCCGTTTACAAGGGTTATGGAATCTTTATTTAATGTTCCGTTTACTGGAACAAAAGTCACTGGAAGGTCTATTACATTTGTATTTCCGCCTTCATTAGTGAATAAGTTAATATTAACTGTAGCGACATCTCCTACTTCAAGACCTTTGGCATACATTGTCAGGTTGAGGTATAGATATGAACCTGCTTGTTCTGCGTTTGTTAAGTTTAATTCTGTAGGAGTTAGGTCTTTTGTTGTGTCGTTTTGACCCCACCAGTTGTTTTCTAAGGTAGCGTTTGCCGGTGCTTTAATGTTGACCGCTCCGAGACCGTCTAGAATGATGGAATTGGTTAAGGTCAGATAGCCGTCGTATTGTTTGATGGATCTGCCGTTGTTGTCTTTGGTTACTTTGTTGCCGTAGAATTTTGAACGGTCGACTATTGTTTGGCCGTATGCGCAGATTCCTCCGCCGACAGCATAGTTACCGGTGTTGTAAACTTGGTTGTTTGTGAATACTGAATTTGAAACGTTTAATAAGATGTTTCCTTTTTCAGCATTGACAGCGCCGCTGTATACTGCGGAATTTCCTTCGAAATATGAATTTTTAATTGTTGTGGTTGTTGCTTTCAAGTTGACAGCCGCTCCATATGTACTGCCGGTTGAACCTGCAGTGTTGTTGATGAATTGGCAGTTGTCAATTGTTAAAGTAGTTTTGTTAGCCCATATGGCTGCGCCACGTTTATCGGAAGCGTTTGATACGTCACCATTTATGAATATCAAATTGGACAATAATACATTTTCTGCTTGGATTTTGAATATTCTTCCAGCGTTTCTGGCATCGATTACAACATTGTTACCCATACCCATGATAGTGACGTTTTTAAGAACGTTTAAACCGTCAACATCAACATTATCCAAATAATTGACACCGTCAGCAATGTGAATAATGGCATTATCATCAACTACACTTAATGCATGAGCAATGGTTTTGAAAGGAGCGGATGCGGTAGTACCAAGGTAATCGTCTGAACCTTTGGCATAATCAACATAAACTTCAGTTAAAACAGGCTCATTGGCAAGCTCGGTTGCAACCAATAAAACCACATTGGCTTTATATGACGGAGTATATAATCCTACATCGGAACATGTGAAGAAGAAACTGGTATCCTGTCCTTTATTGAATAAAGGAGCAATATTATCCCAGTTCATAAATAAATAGTAATCCCCGCCAACAACAGAAGTAGGTTGGGCATTTACATTGTTAATCTTGAATGCACCGATTTGTGAAGACAGACCAACGCTTGTTATGGTAATATTGTTATCTTTACCTGAATAGCCGCTGGTATCTATGTTGAAACTTTCGCTGCCTTGTGTCCACAACTGACCTGCATTCAACCAGTAGGTGTAATTATCATCATCACCGTCATCATATGCAAATAATAAACTGATTAATTTAATTCTTCCGTCAAATTGTAAATCTGAAATTTTTGTATTTTTAACTCCAATATTTATTGTATCTCCAGGGTTTAGGTTACTGACTTTATCGGTAATGTCAAACACCATCTGGTAATCTGAATATTGTCTGGTTGTGTGGCGATTGAAACCATATACATTAGGGTCGTTAGTGAAGGATGGGAAACCGTCCATTCTCAAGGTATCGAATGCCAGTACTTCAAAACCATTTGTAGTATTAAGGGTTACATTGGAGTAAAGACCATATGTCTGAGCGCCGCTTCCGGAATAATCATTAATGATGACTATTACAGATTTGATGTTTGTAACATTTTCAGGAATAACATAAACAAGCTGGCTGGTAGCGGCCCATGGATTGACGGCAACATATTCCACATTACCTGAAACAACACCGCTGTCGATTTCAACCATCTTATCTACAAGTTGGCCTACAGGGTAAGCCTCTTCAAATGTTAATTCGAGTTTATCTGTAATGCCTAAAACATTTACGGATATTGAATTTAAACCTTCTTTTGTGCTTGTGAATGCAACATCACCTTTACCGTTTACAAGTGTTAAAGTATATTCATCAAAGGTTCCGTCATCTGATGAAACTGTTGCAGGAACATCAATTAAACAAGCAGCATCCTGAGAAACCAATTTAACATCAATAGTAATAGGTTTGCCTGTTTCAAAGGTTGTAGCTGCAGTTGATAAGCTAAGGTATGCGTATGAACCTGCTTGTTCTGCGTTTGTTAAGTTTAATTCTGTAGGAGTTAGGTCTTTTGTTGTGTCGTTTTGACCCCACCAGTTGTTTTCTAAGGTAGCGTTTGCCGGTGCTTTAATGTTGACCGCTCCGAGACCGTCTAGAATGATGGAATTGGTTAAGGTCAGATAGCCGTCGTATTGTTTGATGGATCTGCCGTTGTTGTCTTTGGTTACTTTGTTGCCGTAGAATTTTGAACGGTCGACTATTGTTTGGCCGTATGCGCAGATTCCTCCGCCGACAGCATAGTTACCGGTGTTGTAAACTTGGTTGTTTGTGAATACTGAATTTGAAACGTTTAATAAGATGTTTCCTTTTTCAGCATTGACAGCGCCGCTGTATACTGCGGAATTTCCTTCGAAATATGAATTTTTAATTGTTGTGGTTGTTGCTTTCAAGTTGACAGCCGCTCCATATGTACTGCCGGTTGAACCTGCAGTGTTGTTGATGAATTGGCAGTTGTCAATTGTTAAAGTAGTTTTGTTAGCCCATATGGCTGCGCCACGTTTATCGGAAGCGTTTGATACGTCACCATTTATGAATATCAAATTGGACAATAATACATTTTCTGCTTGGATTTTGAATATTCTTCCGGCATTTCTGGCATCGATTACAACATTGTTACCCATACCTATAATGGTAACGTTTTTAAGAACTTCTAATCCATTAACATCAGCATCATCCAAGTAATTTACACCATCAGCAATGTAAATAATAGCATTGTCTTCAACAGCTGTTAACGCATGACCAATAGTTTTGAATGCTGTTTCTGCAGTGACACCATCATTAGCATCGTCCCCGTTAGCATAATCAACGTATGCTTCAGTTAAGGTTTGAGGTTCCGGTGTGTTGGAATTGACGGTGATGAAAACCCATGAATCAACAACTTCAGGGCCACCATACCCATCAAGATATTCACCTGAATATTCCGGACCTTCTTCAGCCCTGAATAAAATCTTATAAGGTGTATCGCTAGCAGATAATTTTGAAGAATCAACAGTATAGGTTAATCTATGGTTATTTAAATCTTTATATGCAGTAAAACCCCCATTTATATAGACAGTTAAAGGAAAATCCGGTCCCCCAGGATCGCTGCCGCTGCTGTCTACTAAAAAACCGGTGATTGTTACACTTTCTCCCTCATTAATAGTAAAATCATCTTGATCAAAGTCTATATAAGCTGAAGAAGTAGAGGTCTCATATCCCAACGTATCATCGTTACTTTCAGCAGCTATACCCCTATTAGCATAACTGCTTTCATTCTCATCACTTATAACGGATACATCGCCGTATCCGTCATCTTGATTTTCAATTGAAATAGAATCATCATCATTATAAACAGCCAAATCATTAGTCGAATTATCCAGATCTTCAGCATAAATCGAAGAAACAGATATTACTAACACAAAGATTAAGGTCAATAATAATAACGAATCTTTAATCTTTTTTTGCAAAAAATTCCTCCTTTCAATTAATAAACAAAGTGAATTAATAAATATTAATAAAAAATTATTCACTAATAATACATATGTTAATAAAAATATGCATATAATTATTATTTACGTTAATACAATATTTATAATTAATCATATTATTACTAAATGGAGAAATTTAAGGAAATAATAATACTCAAATAATGTAAAAAAAATAAGATATTTAAAAAAAAGAAAATAAAAGGGTTTTAAAGCAAAATCATCCTTCAACCATGATTAATTTTCCCGTGGAAGGATCTTTATAGACTTTTCCCATTTCCATATATCCCTGTCCAGAACTGTCAGTTGTATCAGGTGTTTCGTTTAAGACTTGCCCTTCACTAACTTCAGTGACTTGCTGTGAGTCTTGAATGGCCTGGTTTTGGCTTTGGGAATTATCCTGGAACACTACACTTTGCATATTCCAACTGATTACAACAAAAATCAACAGCCCTACTGCAATAACAAGCATTGCATCAACAAGATTTGTTGTTCCAGCCATCGGGTCTTCTTCCCCTTCTGCAAATCTCTTCTTATTTTTCTCTCTAACCATTTAAACACCCTAATTTTTCAATTTATCCAATATGACATCAGTCAATGCGTCCAAATCAGACAAATATTCTTCATACCATCTGCGTCTTACTTTAGATACAAAGTATGCGACTGCACCAGAACCGATACCAACAACAGTGGTGTCAAATGCCACTATAATTGCATTTGCCAATGTATTGACATCACCTGCGCCCAATGCCGCAAGACCAGGACCCATCGGTATTAAAGTTCCCATCAACCCTAATGTCGGACCGATACGGGTTACGATATCTGTTTTCTCGATTTTTTTTGCAAATTTGTTTTCTTCTGCTTCAATCAATTTTCTGGCTAAAGTATGCCTGGCATCTTCAGACAATGTGTTTGCACGCAAAACCTTGATTAAAATCACTTTTTGAGACTCGTATATTCTAGAATTTTTAACAATATTTAAAATTTCGTCATAAGATGAGGCATTTGATATGGAATAAATAATCTTTTCAAGTGAATCTACTGAAATCTTCTTTCTAGAGGTATATTCAGATACCAACCCTCCCAATGTGATTACTGCAAAAATTGCAAAAATGACCAAAAATATTATAACTGGAATTTGTAAGCTCTGGGAAATCATATTCAACCCAGAAGTAATAATTTCACTGCCCGGAACTGTTGTAACCATAAATAATCACCTGAAATTAGTATTTTTCTTTGAAATTATTCCACCGATTGCCATGAAAGCCAATATAACGATTATTGCAATGCTCACATAATCAACAGAAGCTATTGATATGGCATCCATAGGATTTTGGATCATGGCTGTGATGTTTGGAAGGAATAATGCTGACAATAAGAAGTAAATTCCTAAAAAGAACATGAAATTACCTAAAACTATTGGATAAGGCTTATTTATAAATTTTATTAGGAAATTTGATGCGAAATAGGTTGCCACAATAGTTAAAACCAATGCCAAAGCCACTATGATACTTAAATTCATCAGCCCCAATCCAATTGTAGGAGCTACCAACAAAATACTAACAAGAATTGACCCAAAACAACATGGACATGGTGCAATAACCGCCATGCATGTTGCTGCAGTTGTATTTCTTTCAAATACCTTATATTCCCTAATTGTAAATATACCTGCCAATATCATAATGACTGCCATGATTAAAAAGAATTCAAAATTATAGGAATAAATCAAATCAGTAATTTGAGTAGTGTAAAATGAAGCAATTTCAGTTAAAATTAAAACACCTCCACCATATCCTATTGAAACCAGGAAAAGATATCTTTTAGACATGTTTGCTAATCCAGTAGCTAAACCCAATTTAATTCCAAAGATTAAAACCGCCGATAAAATACCTAATTGCCATAATAAACTAATTGCATCCATTTAAACACCTAAATAACTTTATCATTATATAATTTATCCAAATCTTTAATTTTCTCTTCCTCATCCTTATTTCTAAAGTAACCTAAAGCAATGACGCCTATTAAACATAAAATTCCAAGCACTGCAATTATTGACAGACCCACTTCGCTTGCAGATTGAGATGTGAGTGGATTTATTTCTACCGCTTTTTTAACATCTGCGCCTTCTGAACTGGTGCCACCTATTTCACATGTTTGACCGTCGACACCAACTGATTGTCCTTCGGAAACTCCTGTTTGACCTTCAGCACCTACACTTGAAGCCACTTGACCTTGTGAGTTGCCATCAGTTATTGAATTTCCATTGCTTTGTGAGTTGCTTGAACTTTTTGAATTGCTTTGTGAATTTTTTGTTGTTGAATTTGAAGTTATTGTATTTGAAGACTGTGATCCTTCAACCGGATCTTGAGTAGACGCCTCGCTATTGGAAGGGTCTTCCGTATTTTCAGGAGGGACGTTTTGAGTATTGTTTAAAAATACTGGATTTTGAGTCGCCTCATACAATTTTGGCAATAGTTGAGCTAAAATATCTGGATTTACATATTGCATAGCCCATTGCATCATTGCAATATTACCGCAACTACAATCACAGCAAGCAACACCATTCTGAACAGTGGCCTGAGCCCAGGTGTTTGCGAGATTTCTTATAGTTGCATCATTCGCATTCCAGTACCCATCTTTAATGGAAGTTAACATTGTTCCACTCATTGAAATAAGTGAATATGCATTGTTTCCACTTTTCAACCAGTCTGTAACGCCTAAATTATATTTATCATTATAATAGGTATCATAAACTCTCTCCCATAACTGATTAGTTACGGATGTAGGCCTTGTAACTTGCCAACCGAATAAATCGTTGACAAATTTATTTGAGATATAACGGGCCCCGCTGTAACCTTCTTCCATCATTCCTTTAATCCATTCTGGATTATCATATCTTGCAGCAAATTCCTGATACATTACTTCTTCCAATGGAGCAATATATGGATTGTTCCTATTTGCATACATCAATACGTTAAATTTAGGGGTTTTACCAGAGATTTTCTCAACAGCCATTGATAAACCTCCCCAATAATCAAAGAAGTCATCATTATCCAGCACACCATATTGATTTGTATTACGGCTAGCCACAATGGTATCTGAATTGGACAGAGCTCTTAAGAATACTAAAGGATTGGTATCTCCCCAATAATTTTTAGAGTACATGTTACCCATTCTTCCCAAATAGAAATCTGCCAATTCATCAGTATCGTTCCAAGTCCAAGACATTGATACCAATTTGGATATTCCTGCACCATAATCACCATTAGGCGGTGCAAATACTCTTGTAATTGCGCATTCTCCTGCATAAGTCGCATTATAACCAATGCTCAAATAGTACAAGCAATCCTCGAGCCAATGTTTAGCAACATAATTGTCTTCCAAAGACTCCCTATAATCACCGCTTACACCGTAATATCCAATTCCTTCCATTATATAGTCAATAGCTTCCCTTACTTGAGGACCATACTCGCTATTCATTAAAGAATTGTTATTGATGATTGTTAAGTAGGACCTTGCAAGTGCAACTCTAAATGCATTGTCCAATATGATTGTTTGAGAAGAGTATAAATCTCTGAAAAGACCGCTTGTAATTACTGTCACATCAATTCTTTTTTTAGCCCAACCTTCCGGACGGACTAAATCAACCAATTTTACAAATTCTGGTATAGGTTTTATCTTTTTACCAGATGTGGATTCATCATCATGATCATGATTATTATCAATTCCTGCACTTGGAGAATCTGTCCAAACAGGTTTCATACCCAACAAATAAAGAACTGAGGCAACTAAAGCACCATTATCCCTTGCAGTTTCAACACACCATATTCCCATAATGATTTTTTCGGTTGTGTCATTCAAATCTGATAAAGTTAAAAGCGCTAAAGTCTTAGCATATTCATATGCTTCCTGAGAAGGAAGCTCACAGGATTGGTCCTGGAACATGTTCCTACCAGTCGGCATGATACTAGGGTTTGCTATAATTTCCCCGCCTTCACTGATTGGGATATATTTACCATTCAAACCATCAAGCATTGCATTTAACTCTGCGTCGATACTTTCATTGATTAAATTTAAATAACTTTTAGCTAAATTTAAACAGGCGAGTAAGTTGAAAGTATTGAAATTTGAGTTTGAATTTATCAGTAAATTGTATACTGTTTCAACATCCCAATAAATTAGAGCCTTACATATATCATAACTCTTATTCAATACAAATTCTCTATCGATAGCTGATAAGCCATCATAATTTGAAGAGAAGTAACATTTTGAAATTTCATCAAATAAGTTGGTTTCACCCTTGTTATTGTCCATGGTAAAGTCAAATGACATCATGACTGAAACTGTCGATGCCAAATCCTTTTCGTTCCAATATTTACCAATTGCATGAAGACCTAATGGATATATTGTAGACTGAAGCGATTTTAAAAACTTATTGACTTTATTTACCAAATCGTCTGAAGTCAAGTTTAGAACTTCATCCTTGGACAAGCCAAGATTCATTGAATAGTCATTATCAACAATCAAATTGCGCAATTCATTGCTTATCCTGTCTTTGGAATTTTGATTGTTTGAATCTAAATATTGGTCGACTAATCTTGCGGCAAGTGTTAAATTGCCATATAACTGAGTATAAGCTAGTGGAGAGGTTAAGTGAGAAATCAATACGGCGAACCCTCTTCTTTTAGCTTGAATAGCTTCTCCTAAACCATCTGTGATATAGAAATATAATTGAGGAACCTCACCTACAACAACAGATCCGTAATCTGTTGAAGACAAAAGAATTTCCTTGCCTGGCAGCCACTCATGAGTTGCGTGCCTTCCAGTAAATACCATTGCATCAGAGTAGTAGGTTTGCATATAATAATATGCCGCCAAATATTGGTGTGTAGGGGCAACGGCAGTACAATGATAGAGATTCTCAACATCTGACTCCCATCCCCTTTGAGGTTCCGGAGCAATGAAAACATTGCCGAATTTCAAACCAGGAATTACAAAGTAGCCAATATCGTTTCTAGTGACTACCATGACATTGCCTGGAGATTCTCCCCAACCGGTTAATCCGTCTATATTCAAATTCTTGAATTCTTCATAATACTGTAAAAATAACTGATAATAAGTATCATTGGAAGTTTCAGTGAATCTTTTTAATGATTGGACTATATTCTTTAATATTTGAGTTGCTTCAGACGCCTTTTCTTCAGGAAGCAAAGCAACGATTTGGTTGTACCAATCATCAATTGTATCTCCAATTGTCACGGTATAGTTCAATTCAACAGCCCGTTTTGCTAACTCACCAATATATGGGATAGGTCCTTCTCTTACTTGGATTTTAACGATTTCAGGTAATGAATTAAACCAATTGATGTATTCATCAACAGGCAAAAGAACAACATCGGACTGATTTGCCAATTTTTCAAGCTCACCAGGAGCCCAAGTGGCTACATTTATTCCGCATTTCAACATTAAGTTTTCAAGTTCTGTGACATTTGAAGGTAAGTTTTGAACATTATATCCAGCATATTTCAATGCATAAAGCATGTTATAAATACTTGTGATAGTATCCAAATAACTTGAACCGATATTTTGTTTTCCTGGAGGATAGTTATAGTAGATTAATGAAATGAGTTTTTCACTATTTGCCTTGTACTGCAAATCAACCCATGAATCAATCCTTTCACATAACAATTCAATGTTTCCTGTGTGAGGAACATAAGTTGCTATTCTGGCACCGGTGACATTTGAGATATAGCTCGCAGATCCTCCAATGAATGTTGCATCAATGATTCCTTGAGCCTCGGCAATAGCTACATGCCACCATTTGTCACTTTTGCTAGAAGTTAAACCAGTAGTTCCCAATTCCCATTCTTCATTAGAAACGTAATCGGAATGAACAGCTCTGAATACCGGAACGCCAAGCTCTTCGAAGAATCTGGTGGTTGTAGTGAAATTTTCTCCCCCAACCCCATAAGCTACAACGGAAATGATGGCGTCAACATAAATATTATAATTGGATGAATTGGCTATGAAACCTGAAACATCGGTTCCTGCACTGGTAAATGATTCAACCATGACTTTCAACTGTTCTGTAGTAGCTCCAGCTGCAAAAACTGGAATGACATTGTATCCTTTATATTCTAGATAATTTATGATTTCTATGCATGGATGCAACTGTGATGGAACATACATTGTACTTTCCAAAATACCGATTGTGCGGGCATTTGGATTATAAAATTCGGCCATATACTCATCTAATGAATACCATTTATCTCTAAATATACCATATGGTCGGGAATCCGTATATGATGGGTCTTTAGCAATTACATCCAATCCAAAATAATTCAATACATACAATATCTGATTTTTCAGATTTTCCTTATCATGAATGTCCTTATAGATAACCATCTTATTAAACATTGGATTGAAATCAAAACCATACTCATTAATGGTCGCTAAAACATTATCATATGCAGTTCCTCTTTTTGTGCCTTCCAAATATGAAATCAAACGTTCATTAGGACATGAATCAAATATTTTATTATAGTTTAGAGTGGAATGCCTAACCAATCCGATTGAAGAAGAACCAGAATTTAAATTCCCAACAGGAGCTTCCAAAATTAAAAATAACTTTTTATCAGACAAACTAGGATTCTTATTCAAAACACTTGTTAAAACAGCATCAACATCTGTACTTACCCATTCTCCAATGAATCCATCGCAATTTGCCAATAAATCAGTGAATTCACTTTCATCCATTTCCTTAACTTGAATACCACTTCTTACAACCAGATTAACATTACTTAAGTCATACTCATCAAATAATTCCCTACAAGAGGAGTCTAAAATATTTGTACCGGGGTTATCACTTACAATAAGAATAGTTATATTCTGTGATGATGAGATTTCTTCATTATTCTGTGATGAATTTACATCACTAATTTGAATATCATTTAGCTCATTAGTGACTTCCAAAGCTTCATCCGATTGGAAATTATTGCCTATTTCTTCATCAATTACATTTACAATGCTTGATTTGTCATCTATCTCGATGCCAGTTTCATTATTTGACTGGGCAAAAGCAACTTGAGATGCGAGCAATAGAATAAATACAAGCAATATCAGTGAAGTCATCTTTTTTTGATATTTAGACATTTTAACCCCTTAACATTAATTATTATAAAAAGTTTATCAATTATTATTAATAAATATTATTAAAGTATTACTTAATTACCATATTTCTATAAAAAAGTAATAAGTAACTTTATTAAATCAAAAAAATAAAATATACTATATAATAGGGGATTAGTATGAAATTCGGGAAAGGTACTGTAAAAAAATATTCTAGGGAGTATAATAGAACTCTAAAAAACGGTGAGAGAAAGAAATATATCACAGAACAGATTCAAATTACAGTTCCTAAAAATGAAGACATCTATCAAAACGAGGAAGAAGTTCTAATCATCCCCCAAAGTGAAATTGAAAATTTTAAAAGTATAGAGGAAGAAAACGAAGCTTTAAAAATAGCTAACTATCTGCATGTAGAGGAAGTGAAGGAATTGGTAGAACAGCTTAATAACCCATCTACATTGGAATACGAAAAAGAGATTGAAAAACTTAAAAACGAACTTGAAGAAAAAAACAATGCTTTGAATAAAATCCAAAATAAATTTGATAATTTAAATGAAGATAACATCAATGTTTTGAAAAAAGAAAACGAAGACATAAAAGACAAACATTCCAAGCTGATTATTGAAAATGAAAATCTTAAAACCAAATTCGTAAACATTAAAACCGAGAATGAAAATCTTAAAACAAAATATTCAAGCATTAAAGAAGAAAATAAGAATCTCAAAAATAAATGTTCTACCCTAAAAGAAGAAAAACGGGACATGAAAGATAGTTTTGATAAAATTACCGATAAGTACGATCAGCTAAAGCATGAAAATATAAGCACAAGAACCAGTTATGCTGAAATTTACGAGCAGAACGAAGGCTTGGAAAAGGATTATGATTCCCTGCGCTTGGAATATAATGAACTGGTCGATAAATACAATGAATTAGAAGAAGAGCTATATAACATTAAAAATACAAAAAATCATGATGAATATATAGCCAATAAAGTTAAAGAATTTATTTTAAAAAGCAGGACTTAAAGAGTCTTATAATCATCCTGGAATTCAGGATTCCATCTTTTTAAGCCTGGAATGAAAGTGGCGGTTATTGCTGTTGCGTGAGTTTCAGGTAACCTATCATTTTTTGCCATCATCTCTTTTGTTTTTCTGACAATCATCTCTTCCAGAGTTATGTCAGGTTCTGTATACTCTCCGTTTTGATAACAATCAATGCAAAAGTCCGGGTTTAAACTTCCATCTTTGTTGGTTCCATAATCCTCTTTCACAATAGGTCTCCCACATGAATTACAAAAACCCATAATAAAAACTCCTTAAAAAAAAATAGTTGTAAATTAGAATGAATCTAATTTACTAGTCATCTTTTACTTCAATGTTTTCGTCTTCATCCATGGCAAGTCTCATGTTGTCTGGATCTGGGTCGAAATGCTCTAAGAAGTCTTGAGCAGCTCTTCTTACATCTCTTGAACCGATAATGTATCTACCTGCAATAATGATGTTTGCACCTTTTTCGATAGCTTCTTCAACATTATTAGGTTTGATACCACCAGCAACAGCAACAAGACCTTTGTCACCGAGGAGTTTCTTAATGTCTTTAATGTTACCCCATTCGGTCATGTCACTAGTGTCTTCACCATGTTCAGCTCTGTAGGTTTCCATGTCAACATTTCTGTGTAACAATACAATATCCGGTTTTAAATCTTCAGGAAGTTTTGCTAATTTCTTTTCAAATCCTGCTACGTTCATCATATCAAGGATAGAGTAAATACCTTGTTTTTGAGTTTCGTGGATAGCTTTAGCAATTGATTCAACAGTACCGAGACCGGAAATAGCTACTGCATCAGCTGTTTCATCTGCAGCCATTTTAACTTCTACACGACCGACGTCTAAAGTTTTCAAGTCTGCAATAATGAATGCATCAGGACGTAAGCTTCTAATTTTACCGATGATTCCAACACCGAATTTTTTAACAAGTGGAGTACCTGCTTCGAGTAAGATTCTGTCATTGTCCGGAAGATCATTGATAATTCTTTCCATTGCAGCTTCATTATCCAAGTCAAGTGCAACTTGCAAGTAAGGTGGTGACCAAAGCTTTTTGACTTTGAATCCCATGATTGGGTGAGTTCCACGGTCTTTTTCTGCAAGTACTTTTTCGATGGATGGGTATCCTTCCATTGCTCTTCTGATTGCTAATTTAGTTGCGCCGTAGTTGTATTGGTAGATTTTTCTGAAATCTTTTGCGGAAGGGTCGATGAATACGCTGACATTAATAACAATGTCTTCAACTATTTCTTTTGGAATGTATCCGTCTTCTACTGCATCAGCTACTGCTCTTGCAACAGCGGTTTGAGCAGGTCCGAAGATTTTGCTTGCATCATCTAAATCTCCAACAGTTACTTTAGGAATAATTAAAGTAGCTGGTTTGGTCATTAAGTTAGGTCTAATTACACTTGTTAAAGGAGTGTGGCCTACAGAAAGGTTAGATAAACCATTAGCGAAAGCTTGACCGACTGGTCCAAATTTATCACCGATTAATAAATCAATGTGTGCTAATTCAGGGCCGTCTCCAATAAGAGCTTCTCCTATTTTATACATTGGGTCCATTAAATTTCCTCCATATTATAATATAAATTTTATTTTAAATAAACTATTGGAAGTTAATCCTTTTTGAGATATCTTTTGGTAAAGGTAATCTTCTGAAAGGTTTTCCTTCACATTTAGCATTAATTTCAGATATTAAATCATCAACTGTCATGTCGACTTTTTCACCGGTTTCACGAACAGTGACTTGGAATTTACCGGATTCAACTTCGTTGTCACCGACTACAAAAATGTATGGAATCCATTCCTTAGCAGCGTTACGGATTTTTTTACCTACGCTTTCATCCCTATCGTCGATGTCTACACGGATGTTTGCTGCATTGATTTTTGCATAGAGCTCTTCAGCATATTCCTTGTGGCTTTCTCCGACAGTCAATATTCTTGCTTGAATTGGACTTACCCAAGTAGGAAGCATCGGAGCTTTTTCATTTATTTCAATAGCTGTCTTTTCAAGCATTGCACATAAAACCCTTTCAATACTTCCGGTTGGTGAAGTGTGCAGGATTGTTGGGTTATGTTGCTCGCCGTCTTCTCCCAAATAGGTAATGTCAAATCTTTTACCACTTTCTACATCAATTTGAACTGTTGGGTTTTCGATTGGACGGCCTAATGCATCAATATTGGCTAAATCTATTTTACATACCCAGTAGTGATGTCTTTCAGGCAAGATTTCTAAAAGAATAGGTTTATTGAATTTGCGAGCAATTTCATACATCCACTCTTCATTTTCTTCAAAGAAGTCTTGTGTTGCTCTAAAAATTACTTCAAAGTCAAGATTCAAATCCTTACCGGTTTGCATACACATGTCTGTTTGAGCGGAAAACTCTTCCAAGGAGGAAGGTACATCGCAACAGAATGAGTGGCAGTCAGGCATGGTAAATGCCCTTAATCTTTTAAGACCAACAACTTCCCCTTTTTTCTCATAACGGAAACTGTATCTGGTTAATTCGAAAATTTTAGCAGGGAAATTTTTCCATGTCAAATATGAATCAGACATTAATCTGAATGCTCCAAAACAAGCTGCAAACCTGAGCATTAAGTTCTTTTTGGTGTCTGTCCTGTATTGTCTTTCACCAAATTTATAAGCATGTTCATAAATTGCTTGATTGTCCAAATCATAGAAGATTGGAGTTTCAACAGGCATTGCTCCACGCTCAACAGTCAAGTCATAAACATAATCGGCAAGCAAATCCCTGATTAATTTACCTTTTGGATACCATCTGAGGTTTCCAACATCAGAAGCAGGTTCATAATCGCAGATTTCCTTTTCTCTCATTAATTTGACGTGAGGAGGTTCGCCTTCATCAGATGCACCACGACCAAGCTCATAGTCAACAAGCTGTTTGAAAGCATGATTTTCAAAGTTGAAATCATCAATTTGAGTGATTTTATCGCCTTCAAGAATTTGCCAGGTTGAAGGTTTTCTTTCAACTTTTGCATCCTCTTCATCAGCAGCAGTGATTGTTCTTGAAAGCTCACTTAACGGATGGCCTTTGCATGAAATTTCAAATGCCTTATACCATCCAAAAGGCACTCTTTTAACGTTATAGTTTTCATCAAGGAGTGCTTTTTCTGCATCCTTCAAGATATTTACTGCAACCTTAGGTGAACTCAATGATGAAGACAAGTGGGCATATGGATATAACACTATGTTTTCAGCTTTAACTTGATCATTGGTTTTCTTAATTTCGCTTACTAGGTTTTTAACAATACCTTCAGGATTATTTTCATCGTCTTTTTCAACAGCTGTAAACACTACAAGAGAATCATCGAAGGAACCTTCCATTTTGGCTTCTTCAATCTCTTCGGCTACAGGTGTTTTGTTCTTTACATTGTAATTTAAATAATCAGAATGAATAAGAAGTATTCTCATTTAATCACCATATATTAATGATTAGATTTTTATTTTTAATATTATATAAAAATATAGTTGCTTGAAAAATCAGATTTGAAATTTTTAATAATAGGTGTTTTTTAGTGAAATAAAAAAAGCTATGCTATTAAAATTATGTTTTAACACTAAAAATAAAAAAACAAGAAAAATGGGGATAATAAAATAATTCCCCCACTTTTTTAAAATTTAATCTTTTACAATGTTTATTGTGCCCCAATAGGATGCCTTTTTGTAGTTCACGTCCTCAAAGAGGAGAGTGAACGCATTGCTGCCGACATTGAATTTCACACTGCCGACATTGAATATTACGACACCATTGCTGTTGGTCTTGGCAGTAATGGTTTTACCACCAATATTGATAGAGACCTGTTTTCCGCCGATACCTTTATCTTTACTGTCTTTTAAAGTAGCAGTGATCTGCTTCTTGCTTTCACTGACTTTATAAGATGCTTTGATTGGTTTTACATCGACAAATTTTGATGGCTCTTTCATCGCATTGAACCAGACAGCATAGGTGGAAGGCCTATATTGGGAATCTCCTCTAAAGATAAGACGTGAGAAAATCTTATCTGCATGTATAAGCATTTCTGTAGTAAGTTGGATTTGTCCCCATCCGTCTTTTCCGGTTTTTACGTAATAGACCTTACTGTGCACACTGAATTCAATAGTCCTGCCGGCGATACCATTACCCTCTTTATCAACCAATCTGAATTTATATAACTGACCATAATTGAAGATAAATGGTTTATATACCGGTTTGATGTAACTAGCTATTCTTACTAATTTGACACTTCCTGTAGCATTGCTTGGCAGGAATTTGTTATTTCCTTCGTAAGAAGCGACAATTGAATAGGTTTTAGCATCTAAATTCTTAAATTTAAATACTGCAACGCCATCAACTACAGTAGCTGTACTGTTTTTATTATTGAATGTTAGAGTTACACTTCCGCCATCAACAACTTCAGTGGAATTAACATTTACTGTAATTTCAACATCGAATCCATCCACAGTTACGTTGATAGTTGTGTTGGTTGGAGCTTTTTCCATGTTTAAAGAAGTGGAACAGGTTTCATTGGAATAGTTGTCATCACCTAAATAAGTGACAGTTACATTATGTGGACCTGGACTTAAATCGGAAATGGCTGCTTTAGCAACACCATTTTCAATTTCAGCAAAATTAGCTGGCTTATCATCAACCTTGATTAAAACATAGCCTGTTGCATCGTCAGGAACATCAACAGTGACGTTTACATCATCAAGAACAGTGCCCACTTCAACACTAACGTTCATGTTTGGTTCAGCTTTAGTAACTTCTAAAGTATTATTGCCAACAGATTCTGCGAATATCTCATCACCCTCGTAATATGCAGAAACTGTATGATTGCCCACAGCCAATCCAGAAACCGGCATTGTTACAGTGCCGTTTACAAGGTCTAGCGGATCATATGCTATTCCATCAATTACAATGGTCACACTGCCTGTAGGATATTCAGGCACAACGCTTGCAGCATCATTTGCTTTTTCAATTGTATTATTGTCCTTATCGATATAGACGGTCACATCAGAATCACCAAATTTAGGCACAACAGTTACGGTAACGTTAGCAACATCACCGACTTTGTTGTTTTCTGATGGAGTAACGACGACTTCAGTATCGATTGGTAAAACGAATACGCCTACATATGTATTTACTCCAGTGTATTTGTCATCACCTGAGTAAATGAATGGTAGATTGTCATAATCGCCAACATCCAAGACAGGAAGCATTATAAGAACTTCACCATCATCAAGAACTCCAGTATATGGTACGCCATCAACTATGACAGTAACATTACCTGTTGCATCCTCATAGAAAATTTCCATTATTACGCTGGAATTTGTACCGTATGGGCCAATGGAACCTAAGCGGCGCACATCACTTTCTGTAAGGTTGACTTTAACTCTAATACTGTAATTCATGATCTCTGAAGCATTATAGTTATCGTCACCGGTATATTGTACACCGACAATATGAGTGCCGTTGGTCAAATCTTCAATAATGATTTCATCGCCAACATTGAAAGTTCCATATTCTTTGCCATCAACATAAACTTTTATTTCACCAGTTGCATCACTAGGATCAACAGTCACTGTTACAGTGACATTATCTCCTTCTAAAGCTTCACTAGGAACGTCAGCACTAATGGATGCAGCAGCTTTGGATACATTGAATAAGTCACTGGCATTTGAAGCACCATAATTAATGTCGCCTTCAAATACTGCAGAAGCGTTATAATTATCACCCACAGCCAATCCAGTTACATTTGCTGATCCTTTACCATTTTCAATTGCAATATTATAAGTTTTTCCGTCAATAGTTACAGCAACTACAACATCAGTTACATTGTTGCCCGCTTTATCGGTTAATGTAGCTTCAATTATAGCATCTTCGCCATAAGCAATGTTTTCAACATTGATTGTTAAGACTGTTTCCGCTTTAACTGCAAATATGGTTGAATTAATCACTTTGTTGTAATTTTGATTGGAGAATATTGCAACAGCACTGTATAGTCCTGCCGGTAAATCAGTTACATTGAATGTAGCAGTACCGTTAACAGTGGTTACATTGTATTCTGTGTTATTTACAATTACTGTGAATGTTTCATTTAATTTCACATTGTTTAAACCATATAATTCAACAGTTACGGTTGCATTTTCACCCTGAAGAATGTCATCTACTGTTACGATTAAAGTAGCGTTTCCTTTAGGAACATCCAGAATACCGATGTAGGTTACTAAATTGTCGGTAGTTGCATAAGTCATGTTGACAATTTTTTGACCTCCAATTTCAACAGTGTAGTTGGCTTCATACAATGCTGTTTCGGCATTATAAACTGTGGATAAAGCCACTCCATCAACAACTATTTGGAATTTATCGTCGTTAATCAAGTTACCGTTATCGTCTGTGACTTTAGCAGTAATTACTACTTTCTCACCTATTCTAGCAGGAACAGTAGTGTTGCCTAAAACAATAATATTAATTGTGGAATTGATTGTACCGCCACTTACTATTTCTGCTTTAGTGGATGATATGGTGTTATTGAATAAACTTAATACAGTCTCATCAGTGCTATAAATGGTACTGCCATCACCAGCCTTATTGCCATTGAATGTACAATCATAGATATTTGTAATACTTTGAAGATTATAAATAATTCCAGTAGATTCAGCGGTGTTATCAGTGAAAGTGGAATTAAATATTTCTAAAGGTCCAAATACAACATATATTGCACCACCTTCATGAGCACTATTGTTAATGAATTTGGAATTAGTTATAACAGTATCTATGCCTGCAGAGATAGCGCCAGCAGAGCCTCCATCTTCTTCAGAATTCATAGCAACATTGTCAGTGAATACACAATTATCAATATTGATACTACCATGACCTATCCAGATAGCACCACCTTCACCGCCATCGAGTTGATTTCCACTAGCGGTATTGTTAGTGAATACAGAATCGGTTACAGTAAGGTTTGCATTATCAATATTGATTGCACCACCCGCAAATCCAGTATTGTTATCAAATGTGCTGCGGGTTATGGTAAGATTACCACCATCACTACTTATAGCACCCCAACCGATAGTTGTATATTTATTATCATTATTGATGAAAGTACAATCATTAATGCTTAATTCTGTGAAAGTACGAATAGCGCACATAGAATCTGCAAATGTAATGTTATTGAAAGTTACTACACCATCAGCAGCATTAACTTGGAAAATTCTTGACACAACACTACCGTTTATGGTGTGATTATTACCGTTGATTGTCAATGTACTATTGATTGGTATAGCATAAATGTATTCATGATCGAATTCCGCATAATAAGCAAAGTCATAAGTTAAGTTCAACACGCCATCATGATTTGCGATAGCATCTAGAATTTTTCCAGCCAAATCAGTGAAAGTACCTTTAATGTTTCTTAAAGTTGCAGTTTTAACGATTAAGTTTTCCTCAACAGGATAAGTCATGTTAGCAACATAAACACCTAAAACATCATTGGTGTAGGTTCCTTGGTATAAACCTGAAGTACTGTTAAATACAGCATGTACAATGGTTCCATTAATGTCAAAGTCGAAGTTGATATCCTTAATTAAGTTATTGTTATCATCTGTTACTTTAGCAGTGATTAAAACTTCATCAATAAAGTCCACAGTCATATTATTTAAAACAACAACATTAATCTCAGAAACAATAACACCATAATAATCACCAATGTCCGCGCTTGTTGAACTGATTGTGTTATTGGATAAAGCTAATTTACCATCGTTTGAAATAGCATTACCCCATTCGGCAGTATTACCACTAAAGTCTGAATCTTTAACAGTTACAACAGCATCTCCACCAGTCCAAAGGTATACAGCACCACCATCACTAGCAGTGTTGTCAGTGAAAGTACAATTGTCAATCAATGAATCCTGATCAACACCAGCAAAACTTACAGCACCACCAGTATTAGCAGAGTTAGCAATGAAAGTAGAATTAGTAATACTAGCCTTAGCACCACTAGGGAATACCACAATTGCTCCACCTTGAGTATTAGAAGTACCAGAACTTCCAACACCAACACCCTTGTTGTTTTCAAAAGTACAATTATCAACAACTAACTCAGATGACTCAACAAATATTGCACCACCGAAAGTAGCGTTGTTACCCTCAAACTTGGTGTTTTCAACAGTTAAGGTGTAAGGATTATTATTCATATATCCAAGAGAGCTTATAGCTCCACCCCAGGAACCAGTGTTGTTAGCGAAGTAAGAGTTATTAATTAAAGTGTCACCAGAAGTTACAACAACACCGACAAGCAAGTCACCAGCATTGCCGTTACGGATGACAATATCCTTAACGCTGTTGGTAATGTTAGTGTTATTAATAGTTAAAGTACCATTCAAGTTGTAAATAGCAGCTCCACCATTATCATCATTTCTAGTACGGAAAGTAATATCATTCTTATCAAATACGCAATGGTCAACATTTAAAGTACTTTCAGAATAGATTGCACCACCACGATAAACAGCAGTGTTATCAGTGAAATTGGAATTGGATATCTCCGCAGATGCAAATGCAAATTCTATAGCACCACCATAATCAGCACTGTTGTTGGTGAAGTTAGAATTATTTATAATAACATGACCACTTGAACTGATAGCACCACCTTTAGGAGCATACTCAGGAGAAACTGCGCTAGTAGATGCAATATTGTTAGTAAATACACAATTATTCACAGTAAGTGTTTGCTCCTCATTACCAGCGCTGATAGCACCACCAGTACCGGAATCAATACCGTCTCCAACAGCTTTATTGTCAGTGAATACACAGTTAGTCAGTGTAACATTAGCACCTTCTACATCTATTGCACCACCATCTCTAGCAGTATTATTAATGAATACGCTATCAGTTATTACAAGTTCACCGGTGAAACTACTTATAGCACCTCCCTCGTCATAGCCACCATCATAGTAATCGGTATTGTTGATGAATGCACAGTTATTAATAATTAATTTAGAAGTAGTCAAAACAGCACCAGCATAAGCGTTTGCAAATGTAACATTATTGAATGTTGCGACATTTTCAAGCTGAATATTGAAAATTCCAGATAAATTACTACCGCTTATAGTATGATTATTACCATTGACTGTTAATAATGAAGTTCCTTGAATAACTATGCCCTCAATATAAACCTCATCAATCTCAGGAGTGTATGCAAAGTCATAAGTTAAGTTCAACACGCCATCATGATATAAGATTGCATCCGTAATCTTTCCAGCTAAATCGGTGAAAGTACCTTTAATGTTTCTTAAAATTCCAGTTTTAAGGACATTGTTTGTTAAACCAGTGATTCCACTATAATTGGCACTTACTAAATAGTTACCTAAAGCTTCAGGAGTAAATGCTACTTCATAGACATATTCGTCAGATAATGTCGCATTGGTTTTATAACCAACAGCATCGATCAATACTGTCATATTGAAAGTATCGAAACCTGTAATCTTGTTGTTGTTGTCATCTAGAACAACCACATCGATAGTTACCGGAGCATCGGATACGACTTTGGTTTCATTGTTAAGTACAACAGTGTATGTCTGGGTAGTAATGGTTCCCAAGTTGTTGTATATTGCGTTTGATATTGTATTTCTGGATAAAGCTAAAGTTCCATCATTATAAATGGAATGACTATTTTCATTGCATTTGTTGTCTGTAAATTCAGAAATGGAAATAGTGGCTTGCTTAGCTTTGACAATGTAAACTGCTGCACCTTGAGTTGCATTGTTACCTGTTAAAGTGGAATCTGTAAGGATTAAATTACCGTTATCATAGATGGCTCCACCTAACTTAGCGGAGTTTTCATCAAATACTCCATTATCAATGTTTAGAGCTTTTTGTGTGTATATAGCTCCACCGTTTGCAACTGCCTTATTTGAAGTGAAGTTAGAATAGACCATGCCAACATTTGCATTTGCCCAAAGTGCTCCACCATTACTGCCTGCAGTATTCATGTCGAATTTTGAATTTTTGATATTTGTATGAGCTTGATTACCAAGCCAAATAGCTCCACCAGTAGTTTTTGCACTATTTGAAGTGAAATTAGAGTCTGTAATGGTAGATGCACCATAAGCATTTATAGCTCCACCAGATGTACTTCTTGCTACATTAGATGTAAATGAAGTGTTGGTGATTGTAAGTGCTCCATTGTAAATAGCTCCACCACTGTTAGCCTCATTTTCTGTGAATTTTGAATTATCAATGGAAAGTGTCCTAGCTTGAACAAGTGCAATAGCTCCTCCATTGTTAGTTGTTGCAATATTTTTGGAGAATTCGGAGTTATTGATTTTATTATTGTACTGATTATAATAAATTGCACCGCCCATATAATTAGCTTCGTTATCTTCGAAAACACATGAATCAGTTAAAGAGTATTGATTATTGTAATAGATGGCCCCACCTTCATAATTTGCATAATTCTCTTTGAAAGTGGAATTGGCAACTATTGTTCCATAATGTTCATCACGGATTGCTCCACCTAGATTTTTGCCTCTGTTGGTTGTACTTAAAACACGATTTTTAATGAATACGGAATCGTTGATTAGTATTTGAGCATCATTAGAAATTCCGCTTCCAATAAGAATAGCACCACCAGTATACTCAGCAAAGTTTTCCTCAAAGGTACAGTTATTTATAATACCAGTAGTTTTATCACCACCCATAGCTATGGCACCACCACAACTGTTTAAAGTGCCTGCACTACCGGTTCCTCTAACCTCATTGCCTTTAAAGGTACTGTTTTTAACGTTAAATGTAGCAGAGTTTATATCAATACCTGCACCATTGTATGCAAAGTTATCAATGAAAGTACATGAGTCAACATCTAAAGTAGCGGCATCATTTTGACCATTGACATTTATTGCTCCACCATAACATGCGGAGTTGTTTTTAAACAATGATCCTTTAACGGTTGCGCTAGAATCCAAAAGTTCTACTGCTGCGCTGATCAAATCGCCTCCATTATTACGGACAACGATATCCTTTACATTGTTAGTGACATTGCTGTTTAAAAGAGTCAAATCACCATTTTTCATAAAGATGGCTGCTCCACCATTTCCATTTATTGCCCTGTTAGTAATGTCATTGCTGTCTAAAAGGGAATTGTTAATGTTAACGGTGCCTTCAGAATAAATTGCACCACCACGATTGGTAGCATTATTATAAATAAATTTCACATGATCAGCATTTAAAGTAGCGCCGGCGTCAACATAAACACCTGCACCATCATCGGCTGCACCGTGACAGATAGTTAAATTGTTCAAAGTCAAAGTAACCCCTTCAATCACTTTGAATATTCTGTATGAATCGTTACCGCAAATAGAATAACCATTACCGTTGATAGTTAAATCAAAAGTGATAACAACTCCTTCAGGGAAATTATCACCGTCATAAGATGTATTATAAGTAAAATTATAAGCTAAATTTAAAGCACCATCAATAGCATTATCTATTTGATATTGCAAATCAGTGTAAGTTCCTTTTATAGGTGTTACCGCTAACTCATATAATTGTTCAATAGCATTGTACTGAGCATTTGCTGCTACGGTAGCCTTAATTTCATAAATTCCCGGAGCCAAACCTTCAAAAGTAGTGCTGCCCACTCCATTTTTAGGAGTAATGGATTTTGTTTCGCCGGCAATAGTGATTTTTACAGCCTGATTTACAGGTGTTCCGTTACGGGAAAGCTTTACATTAACTGTAACAATGCCTGGATAAGTAATATTCTCATAAGTTACTTCCAATAATCTATCTACAGGAATTACAGTGACATAAGCGATTTTTTGAGTTATAAGAGAACTATCAGCATATGGGAAAGTAGCTCTTGTGTTACCCATGTAAATTTGACCTGTTTTAAAAATTTCAATATCTGCTTCATATAATCCTGTTTCTTCATTGAATGTGAGTTTTCCAGGAGAAGAACCAGAAATGACTGATGGACCACACCAGATTCCTATCTTATCATTATAAGTTCTTATTATATTGCCGTTATCGTCAGTTACTTTCGCATTTACGGTGAATGGAGTAAATGCCGGAAGATTATAAGTCTGATTATCGTTGATTGTGATAATAACTTCAGAAGTCATTTTTCCATTCTGACTTAGGTAAATGCCCCAATCATCTTCAATAACATTGCCATCCAATGAGAGGGTTCCTCCGTTGTAAATTGAATTTCCTTGAGGAGCTTCATTGCCTGAGAAATTGGAATCGGATACACTGAGGAAACCTACGTGTACGATTGCTCCCCCTTGTTCAATAGCGGTGTTATCATTGAAATTGCATCCGCTTACCACAGCTGTGTGTTCAGCATCGTCAGTACCGGAATAGATTGCACCACCGATATTTGCACCATTGCCTGTGAAATTAGAATCTTTTATATTTCCTTCAGATTTGGCGCCATCAAATGCAACTCCACCACCGACAGACACATAACCCGGACTGCCGATACCAATTGCCTGGTTATTGATGAAATTACATTTATCAATATTGAATGCACTATCTCCTATATTGATACCTGCACCGTTATACGCCCTGTTATCGGTGAAGTTGGAGTTAGTTACTATTAGCTCGTCCAGTGTATCATCCTGATTGATAATGCTTAATGCGCCACCATAACATGCAGAGTTGTTTTTAAATAAACAGTTGCGTACTGTAGCGCTGCTGTCAACAAGAGCTACAACACTTTCAAGCAAATCACGTTCTTCATCTTCAGTAGTTCTATATTTGAAGTTTTTGCCGTTGTTAATGATTCTAGTATCTAAAAGAGTAAGGAAAGAGTTTTTTACATAAATTGCCGCCCCACCATTAAGCTGGTTTTGAGCACGGTAAGTGACATCGTTTCCATCTAAAACAGAATAATAAATATCAACAAAACCTTCGGAATAGACTGCTCCACCACGATAGACCGCAACATTATTGGTGAAAGTAGTTTGAAGAGAAGTAAAGGAAGAACCTTGGTCAACAAATACGGCACCACCATTATCAGCAGCACCATTAGTTAAAGTTACATCTGATATTTGTAAAAATGAATTATCTGTGACTTTAAAAATTCTATTAGAATCGCTACCACTAATAGTATAACCACTTCCGACAATATACATGTTACTGTCAATAATTATACCATCAGGGAAGTTTTCACCATCATATTCAGGGTCATAAGCAAAGTTATAAGGCAATACTAAACGACCACCGGCAGCCTCTTCAATTTGAGCCTGCAAATCAGTGAAAGTACCAGGTTTAGCATCAATTCCTAAAATTGGATCAGATTCAACGTTTGCAATATCGGAAGTTTGAGTATCATTTTCCAACTTTACATCATTGCCTGCCTGAATATCATCTTCTAAATTAGTTAATGTCTTTTCAACACGATTATCTCCAGAATTGTCATCTCCGATGATGACTTCATCTGGATTATCAATTGTTAATATTCCATCATCATCAGCGCCGACATCATCGATACCGATTACTCCATCAGTATCCGTAGCACTTACGGCACCCATAATTAAAAGAGAAATTAAAACAATTGAAAAAAGCGCACTGAACTTAAATTTCTTCAATTTTAATCCTCCTAAATAAAAATTTTGATCTAAATACACACTAAATATATACAACTTATATTATATTCTAGTTGCTTAATAATATATTAAAAAAGATATTTATATCTTATTAAATTAATCCTATAAAAATTAAAATCAAAATGAATTTAGATAAATATACTACAATTTTTCAAATAAATTATGAATAATATTCATAGTATTTTTTTGGAAGAAATTCATTACACATTAACAAAAAATTCACAATTTAGTTAATTTAAAATGCTTGCTAAATTAAAATTGTAGATTGATTAATTGAAGAATTTCAATTTTTTATAATGCAAAAATACCCATTTTGAAAATTAATGATTAACCTTAAAAAACAAAATTAATTTAAGATAACAGATATAAATTGTAAACTATGAGAATTATTTTAGCAGGAACCGGTAGTGCCGTGGGAAAAACTACAATAGCTACCGGAATAATGAAGGCTTTAAGCGAAAAATTTGATGTCCAACCATTCAAAGTTGGACCGGATTATATCGATCCGTCATACCACACCCTAGCAACTGAAAATACTTCAAGAAACTTGGATTCTTTTTTTATGAAGGAAGGTCAAATTAGAGATTCTTATCTAAAAGCCATGAAACATAAGGATATTGCAGTTATTGAAGGTGTTAGGGGACTTTATGAAGGAATTGACTCAATCAATGATATTGGAAGCACTGCTTCTGTAGCTAAAGCACTTAAAGCACCTGTAATATTAATCATTAACTCAAGAAGCCTAGTTAAAAGTGCTGCAGCTTTGGTATTGGGTTTTAAAGCCCTTGACCCTGAAATAAATATTGCAGGAGTCATCCTTAACAAAGTAAAAAACAAAGCACACTACGAAAAAACTAAAAAATCCATTGAGGAACTTACAAAAACAGAAGTGATTGGTGGAATCATACGTGATGACAATATTTCAATCGAACAAAGGCATTTGGGACTTGTTCCTGCAAGAGAACGTGAAAATTCCTTAAAGTTCATTGATTTATGGAGCGAAGTCATTAAAAATTCAATCGATTTGGACAGATTGGTTGAAATAGCAAAAGAAGCTCCAAAAATCACATCAGACATCATTCCAATCTGGAACAAGCTGAACAATCAAAAAGTTAAAATCGGAATAGCCTACGATGAGGTATTCAACTTCTATTATAAAGAAAATATTGAATCATTGGAGGCCAACAACGCTAAAATAGAATATTTCTCACCATTGAATGATGAAAATCTGCCTGATGTAGATGCATTATACATTGGCGGAGGATATCCAGAATTATTTTCAAAAGAATTGAGTGAAAATAAAACCATGCTAAGCCAAATTAAGGATTTCCATCTTGAAAACCGACCTATTTTTGCCGAATGCGGAGGATTGATGTACCTTATGAACACAATACATGACGATAAGGTAGTTGATATATATCCTTACAAAGCGATTTTAACAGACCGCGTTCAAGCCTTGAAATACACAATAGCTGAAGTGCAGCAGGATAACATCATCTCCAAAAAGGGAGAAGTATTTCACGGTCATGAATTCCATTATTCAAAAGTTATTGTGGATGAATTGAAGCATCCGTTAGCCTTTAAAATTACAAGAGGTACCGGATCCTATGATTTGCAGGATGGATTTATGGAAAAAAACACCCTTGCAAGCTATGTTCACACACATGTGGCCGCAATGCCTAACTTTGGAGGAAACCTAACAATTTCAGCAAAAGAACTTGGGGATTAAAATGAAGATAGAAAAAATTGATTTTTTCCAGCCGGGAATAATTGTAGTTGCAATACTTGCATTTCTTGTAATGGGATACATCGGATCATTCAATTACCGTTTTGAGGATCCATTAAAGCTGGAAGTTATTTTGACAGTCATCTTTGCCTGCATAGTGTTCATAATAGGTTTGGCAATTGTAAAATACAAAATAGATTTTAAACAGACAAAGGAAATTGATTTTTTATCTGAAAGGCTGTTAATAGCTCTTGTTGTAATAGCTTTGCTTTTGCAGACATTGAATCTGGTATTGATTGGAGGCATTCCCCTGTTCAACAGTGTGCTGAAATCAAATGCAACCACCAACATTTGGAGGATAGCTTATCCTCTGTTTTTAATAATGATCAACATCCTGCTTGCAAAGTACTATGACAGAAAATATCTGATTCTTGTCCTATTGGGGGCTTTAATCTTTGGCCTGAACGGTTATAGGACATCCGTTTTAGGAATTCTTGGAAGCTCATTCATTACCCTTTATTATTTGGACAAAATATCTAGAAAGGTTGGAATAGCTTTTATAGCCTTGATTTTTTTAGGAGTGATGGCAATAGGATACATTGCATCCCAATCAATCGCCACCCAACATTGGACCCTGAATCCTTTGGAACTAATCTTTTATAGGGCTGCCTTTACATTGGAAGTATTTGAAAAGATAATTCCATTGGCAGGAAGTACACATGGCCATATTTTAGGCATGATTTTTTCATCAGGAAGTCCAAGAACATTCATCGGTGAATATGTGCTTCACTACACAGTATGCCTAACATCAACATTATTTGGACCGGTTTATCTCGATTTCGGACTAGTCGGCCTTACAATCCAAATGTTGTTCATGGGAATATTTTTAGGGTTAATCTATAAATTAAAAAAAGGAATAGGAATTGGAATTTACTCCATTATCTTAACACACACTGTAATTTGGATAGAAACCGGACCAACAGACATTATGATATGGTTTTTATACCTTTTAGGATTAATTTTAATAGTTTTGAATTTGAATTATATTAATTTAAACAAAAATTAATATAATCAATATTATTAATGAAATAAAGAATACGAATGTTCCTTTAATGACGAAATCACTATTTCTTTCAGTGTATAATGCTAAACCATAAGATAAAGCTAATGCTACAACTAATTCTACCAATCCGGTGATGCCTGCATCCATTCCTAAAAGATTTCCACCAATTAATGCAAGCAGATATGAAATAATTACAACAAGCAAAATCATTCCTATAGGATTATGAATAATTGCAGAAACTATCGGATGGTTAAGGAAACCTGATCTTGGAGCATTATAATTATACAATGTTGTTGGGTATGAACCTCCGGCAGGTTTATTTACCCTGCTCAAAAGTGATGACAATCCAGAGTGCCTATCTTCATCAACCTGCCTATATAATGTATTTGTATAAATAGAAGGATGTTGATTTCTCCTTTGCATTATATATTCCATATCATAGGCATCATATTGATAATCAGGATATTCCTCATCAATATAAGCAGCTGCTCCTCCATCATAAGGAGTATTATCAAGAGTTGTTTGGGAAGTCCTATCTTGATATCTCTTAGCAAGCTCAAGTAAATTGTCCCTGTCCACCAATTTAATATTTTTCCTAAGCGCATAGTTCTTTGCTTGATTGGAAAAATAAGATGAAGAAACAATAGTCACTTTAGATGCTTTTAAGCTTTCCCCTACTTCTTCCATTTCTTTTAAAACATCAACTCCAATTTCAAAAGTTTTTTCATAGTTTTTACATGCAACTACTACACCAAAATCCCCAATTGTTGTTGGCAAGACTGCATAAATATCTATGACTTTTTGCGAGGTTTTAAAATTCTTATAAACCTTGAAACCAGAGTCCTCCATTACTTTTGCTATAAAATTAATCAGTTGTGGTTTTTCCAAGTTTCCACCCTTAGTGTGTTTTTTCATTTAAAAATTAATATTATATTTTATACATTAAATTATTATTAAAGTTTTTTATATTACTCAAAAAACATAAAATTATTTTAACATGATTACATCTTAATTAAATATATGAAAGCGTTGATAAGTAATGACGATGGTGTAACCGCTTCAGGAATTCTTGCTGCCAAAAAAGCAGTAGAAGATTTATGTGATACATATATAGTGGCACCTGAAACACAGCAAAGTGGAATTGGACATGCATTAACACTTTATGAACCGTTAAGATTGAATAAACATATTTTAAGAGACGGCAGTATCGGATATGGAATAAGCGGGACACCGACTGATGCCGTGACAATAGGGCTATTCGAACTGCTCGATGAAAAGCCGGACATCATGATTTCTGGAATAAATACTGGTTTTAACCTTGGTCAGGCCGAACTGACAACATCCGGAACATTGGGAGCTGCAATTGAAGTGGCAAGTTTCGGTATTCCAAGCATAGCCATTTCTCAGGAAGTTGCAAGAGACGACATCAAATTCGAAAATGGGGAAGTGGAAATAGATTTTGATTTTGCAGGAAAAATGCTTAAAAAATTAACTAAAATCGTGCTAAAAAAGGGATTGCCTGAAGGAATTGACTTATTGAATGTGAATATACCTGCCAATCCAGTAAATGAAGAATTTGAAGTTGTAAAATTAGGAAAAAGAATGTACACTCCCGTTATTGACAAACGCTTGGATCCACGTGGAAAGCCTTATTACTGGATAAATGGCGATTTATACGAAGGCGATGGACCTGGAAGCGACAGTTATGAGTTACGAAAAGAACATAAAACTACAGTAACACCATTAAAAATAGATTTGACAAAAAATATGGATTCATTAAAGGGATGGTTTGAGTAAAATACTTATAAATTTAAATCTTTAAGTAATTTATCTCTTTCTTCGCGGAGGTCGTTTAGAATCTTTTCATCTGTGCATCCGTCTTTTTTTAACTGTTCTATTGTTCTTGTGATTGCTTCTAAATTTTCTTCTAATTGATTGATTGCCATAGTATATATTATCAACATTAAAGTATTTAAAGTTGAAACATCAAAATAAAAATAGAATTATAATCAAGGATTTGAAAAAATGAGTTTTGAAAAAGATAATGTAAACAAATTATTTGCCCAATTTAAAAATAAATATGTAACTGTAGATTTAAGAGGCGACTATCAAACAGAAGGAACAATAATCGCTATTGACAATTATCTAAATTTAGTCCTTGAAAATGAAAATGGCCTTGAAACCATTAAAGGCGGAAATATCATCTTCATTAGTTTAAAAGAAGATAAATAATCTTAGATATCGACTTCGATTCCTAAGATTTCCTTTTTACCATTATAAACATCCATCGCTATTTGTGCAGCGCCTATTGCGCCGGATTCTTTAGATATAACTTTTAAAGGATACTTATTTTTAAAGTATTTATTGATTTCGTCTTTAAAGTCAAACGGTTCTGTAGCGCTTCCTATAGACCCAGTTAAAACAATGCCCTCAATTTCATTTTCACATACCACATCAAGACCGGCTATTTCCATAGCAACAGTCATGATTAAAGTATCAATAGCTAATATTGCCTTTTCATCACCGTTTCTATAGTTTTCCAGAAGCTGATCTTTCATGTTTGCGACTTTACCGTCAATGTCTGCAATTTTAATAGCTCCTGCATGTGAAAAACAATCATTGGCAGATGCATTATTTTCATCTATGTCCCTAAGCATCTGTAAATCAAGTGGACCGTGAACAATGCCCATAGCACCTAAACACGCGTCAATTGCGCCTTTTATTTTGCCATCTTCAATTAAAATATCCACGCTGTTAGATGATATGTCGGCTACAATAAAATTGGTCCATCCGGTTTCCTTGATAGCATTATATGAAATGCTTACCTTTTCTGGACTGGCCTGGTGAGAGTATGCTGCTCTAAACAGTTCATTTAATGAAGTGGAATCCTTATGAAGACCCGGAATCATGACAGATGGAATATTTAAATCCTGCAGCTCGGAAAACACTGATGTTCCACCGCCGGTAACCTTTCCTGCACCGCCAATGGACAAAATGCCCCTGTCCTTAACTTTATTAGTCGGTAGAATCTTACTTATTCCATCACCCATTGCATAAGTGATGGCCATTAATTTAACAGATTCCAAATCGACGCGTTTAGTAATCTCTTCACGAGCAGACACTAAACCTTTTTTACTTTCCTCCCTTCCGATTTTAAATACATCAACAACGTCCCCATCATCAGACATTATGCAAAAAGAGATTCCAGTAGTTCCATGGTCCATCCCAATAAATACCATGCTTACCACACTATAAAAAATATAATAAAAAATAGAAGGATTAAAAAGACTTAATCGTCTTTTTGTAATCCGCAAGTTTTTCTAAGTCTTTCACCAACAATTTCGATATCTTTCTGACCTTCAGCAGCTCTCATTTCTTTTAAGTTAGCTCCGCCGGTAGCGTTTTCTTCAGCCCATTGTTTTTTGAAAGTACCATCTTGGATTTCTTTTAAAACTGCTTTCATACCGTCTTTAGCCTCTTGGGTAATGATTCTATTACCTCTGGTTAACCCACCATATTCAGCAGTGTTACTTACATCAGCCCACATTCCAGCAAAACCTTTTTCGTAAATTAAGTCTACAATGAGTTTTACTTCGTGGCAAGTTTCAAAGTAAGCAATTTCAGGTTGATATCCTGCTTCAACTAAAGTGGTGAATCCTGCATTGATTAATTCAGTGATACCACCGCATAAAACAGTTTGTTCTCCGAATAAGTCAGTTTCAGTTTCTTCTTGGAAAGTAGTTTCTAAAACACCTGCTTTAGTTAAACCACAAGCTTTTGCCATACCTAATGCAAGTTGAAAAGCGTCACCGGTTGCATCTTGTTCAACTGCAACGAGACCAGGAATACCGAATCCTTCTTCATAAGTTCTTCTTACCATGGATCCAGGTCCTTTTGGAGCGAACATTACAATATTTACATCTTCACCAGGTTTGATTAAACCAAAGTGGATGTTGTAACCGTGAGAGAATGAAATAGTGTTTCCAGCTTCAACATAAGGTGCAATTTGTTCGTTGTATACTTTTTCTTGGATTTCATCAGGGAGTAAAATGTGAATGATGTCTGCTTCTTTAGCGGCATCTTCTATGGTTTTTACAGTCATGCCATCTTCTTGAACTAAATTCCAAGAACTTCCGTTTTCTCTTACACCAACAATAACATCGGCTCCACTATCAGCCATGTTTCTAGATTGTGCTCTTCCTTGAGAACCATATCCTATTACAGCAATGGTTTTTCCTTCAAGAGCATCAGTATTTACATCTGCATCGTAATACATTTTCATTTAAAATCATCTCTTTGATTTTTTAGTTAATTAATAAAATTAATAGATATCTAAATAAATATCAATATATACTTATTGCCTTTTATATTAATAAAAGTACCTAAAAAAAATAAAATAAAAATAGATGATTAGTAACCATCTACTAAAACTTTCAACTCACCTGTCACAATGTCAATTATAAGACCGTGAACCGGTACATCTGGAATTAATGGGTGATTTTTAATTTTTTCAACGACGTTTTTAACGTTTTCTTCTTCGTCGTCAAACCCGCCAATCCATTCAGCCAAATCATATTTTGCAATATCCTCTTCGGCAATGCCACGAGCAAGCATTTTTTCTTTTAAGGCATCAGCATCAGCACCTGCCATACCACATTCTGTGTGACCTACAACCAATACTTCTTCACAACCTAAGTTATAAAGAGCAGCACCGATTGATCTGATTGCGTCTTCACCGACAATTGAGTTTCCAGCATTTCTAACAATTTTTGCATCCCCTCTTTCAAGGCCTAAGGCAGGTTCGAAAAAGTCAATTAATCTGCAATCCATACAAGTTAGAATAGCTAACTTTTTTTGAGCATGGTGAGACATTTCTTCGCCTTCAAAATTTTCAACAAACTTCTTATTATCTTCTAAAACGTTTTGTAATATTGTCATTTTTATACTCCCCTTGACATAGCTGTAAGACCAGTACGTGCAATTCTTTTAATACCGTAATTTTCTAATAAAGATATGAATGCATTAATCTTTTGCTTATCTCCAGTTAACTCAATTAATAATGTTTCTTCTGTAACATCAAGAATTTTTGCTCTGAAAATATTAGAATATTGCATTATTTCAGCTCTTGCCTTTTCATTAGGAATATTTACCTTTACAAGGCATAATTCCCTTTTGACGGCATTTTTAGTGATATCTTTAATCTTGATAACATCAACTAATTTGTTTAGTTGTTTTGTGACTTGCTCTAAACCCTTCTTATCTGCATGGACTGATATAACCATACGGGATTGGCCTTCCACTTCTGAATTTCCAACAGTGATACTGTCAATGTTAAATCCTCTTCTATTAAACAATCCTGCCACTTTTTGCAAAACACCAGGTTTATCTTCAACCAATGTGGAAATAATATGGTATTCCAAATCCATTTAAATCACATCCTTTTCGAGTTTATACTCACCAATCATTTCATTGATTCCGGCTCCAGGAGGAAGCATAGGCAATGCCTCTTCAGAATCAACAACAACATTTAATAAAATTGGTTCATTATCCTTAATTGCAGAAGCCAATGCTTCTTTAGTTTCACCAGGCTTGGTAATTCTAACAGCGTTTACTCCAAAACTTTCAGCCAATTTAACGAAGTCCGGACTGTTGCCTAGCAAGGTTTGAGAATGTCTTTCATTATATAACAAGCTTTGCCATTGATATACCATTCCTAAGGTCCTGTTTTCTAGAACAACCGCAATAACAGGTATGTCATATTCATGGACAGTAGCCAGTTCCTGACAAACCATCAAAAAGCCCCCGTCACCGTTTATTGATACGACTGGATTATCAGGACATGCAACTTTAGCACCAATAGCTGATGGGAATCCGAATCCCATGGTTCCAAGACCACCTGAGGAAATGAATTTGCGTGGCTTTTGAGTGTCATAGAAATGAGCTGCCCACATCTGATTTTGACCAACATCAGTTGTTAAAATAGATTCCGGAGTCAAAACCTCTGAAATTTCTTTTATTACAGTTTGAGGTTTAAGTGGTACATCATCATAAGTTACTCTTGGAAGCAAATCTTGTTTTCTTTGCTTAATCATTTCTGTCCACTTATTTACATCATCAGAAGCTTTATAACCATCTAAAACTTTATTTAATGATGATAAAATATTGCGAGCATCACCTACAATTGGCAAATCAATATCTACATTTTTACCAATTTCTGCAGGGTCAATATCAATGTGAATAATTTTTGTATCAGGTGCAAAACTGTCTAATCTACCGGTTGTCCTATCAGAGAATCTTATACCAATAGCTATTAATAAGTCAGACTCATTAATTGAATCGTTTGATACTTTTCTACCATGCATACCGAGCATCCCTAAAGCCAAATCATCTGTTTCGTCAAAAGCACCTTTTCCTAAAAGTGAAGTCATTACCGGAGCATTGATTGTTTTTGCGAGTTTATTTAACTCACAGCATGCATTGGATATGATAACACCGGCACCAGCCAAAATCAATGGCTTTTTAGCTTGCCTTATCAAATCACGTGCTTTTTTAATTTGTCTAATATTACCTTTGATTGTAGGGTTATAACCTGGAGTATCTATTAATGAATCATCAAAATTTGTAAGTTCTCCTTCCTGAACTTCTTTTGGCACATCAATTAAAACGGGGCCTGGCCTTCCAGTTTTAGCTATTTCAAAACTAGATTTGACCATAGAAGGTATCAGGTCTGGATTTTTTGGTTGATAACTGTGCTTAGTAATAGGCATTGTAATTCCAATAATATCCGCTTCTTGGAATGCGTCATTACCAATCAAATGAGTTGGAACTTGTCCTGTAATAGCTACAATTGGAGAAGAATCCATATATGCAGTAGCAATACCAGTTACAAAATTTGTTGCTCCCGGACCTGAAGTTGCCACACACACCCCTACACGACCTGAAGCTCTTGCATATCCATCTGCTGCATGAGCTGCGCATTGTTCGTGTCTAACTAATATATGATCCATGTCTGAATCATATAACATGTCATAGAATGGTATGGTTTGTCCGCCAGGATAACCAAATATTGTTTTTACCCCCATATTCTTAAGGGATTCAATTATCGCTTCTCCGCCTCTCATTTTAAAAACCTTTTTATATATTATACTAATAATTTATGATTAGATAAATATATAAAATTATCTTAAAGTCATTATTTTGTGTTGATGAAAAATGAATCCAACAAAATATATTTGTCATAGAAAACCAGAAAGAAGCTTTTTTATTAAGGGCCATCAATTTCCCGTTTGTGCAAGATGCACAGGATTTTATACTGGTTTGGCTGTTTTTTTAGTTTACAATTATTTTTATGGTGTGGAATACAGTTTAAATTTATTTATCTTATCCATAATTCTTTTAATTCCGACAGCTGTTGACGGATTTACACAGCTGTTTGAATTAAGAACAAGCAATAACAACCTAAGATTTGCAACAGGTTTTATAGGTGGAATTGGTCTAATAATATTTTTAAAAATAATAGTATTTTGGTGTTTAAAATTATTGTAAAATCTACTGTATATTAGACAGTAGAATTTAATCTTTCATAAAGTAATACAATACTGCCTTTTGGGCATGCATTCTGTTTTCAGCTTCATCGAAAATTACTGACTGCGGACCGTCAATAACTTCAGATGTTACTTCTTGACCCCTGACTGCAGGCAAGCAATGCATAAAGATAGCTCCCTCATTGGCCAGACTCATTAAATCTGAATTTACTTGGAAAGGAGCAAAGTCTAATTTTCTTTGTTTTGCTTCAGCTTCATCTCCCATACTTACCCAAACATCAGTGTATACAACATCGACATTCTCTAAAGCTACACCAATATCATCACTGACGACAATTTCCGTATTGTTTTCTTTTGCATATTCGAGGGCTGTCTTCAAAATTTCTTCTGAAGGTTCATAACCCTTAGGACAAGCAACAGACATATCCATTCCAAGCAATGGAGCGATTAATAAAAGGGAATTACATACATTATTTCCATCGCCGACGAAACAGATTTTCTTATTTTCAAAAGATCCGAAATGTTCCTTAATTGTAAGTACATCAGCCAATGCCTGACAAGGATGTTCCAAATCAGTCAATCCGCTAATTACAGGCACTTCCGCATGTTCAGCCAACTCGACAACGTCTTCATGCTTGATTGCACGAATCATTATTCCATCAACAAAACGGCTTAAGACTTTTGCTGTATCATAAATAGGCTCTCCCCTTCCCATTTGAAGATCATTTGAAGATAAAAAGATTGCTCTTCCACCTAACTGATACATTCCAACATCAAAAGAAACCCTGGTTCTGGTTGATGATTTTTGAAAAATCATTGCTAATGTTTTACCTTCCAAAGGTTTTTCTTCCATTTCTCCGGCTTTGATTTTACAGGCCAAATCTAAAATATAACTTACATCATCTTTAATGTCTGTTATTGATAACAAACTATCCATACAAATTCCCCTTTAAATAGTATAAAAAAAGATATTTGTAAAATATATATATTAAATGTTTCTATAATTCCATTCTAAATCCTACATTCCAATTGTTGAAATAATAGGAATCTATATGATGAATATGCAAAATAGCTTAATTTGACAAATTCTATGAATTAATAAAACTTTTAAAATCTTCAAATAAATAAAATAAGATAAAATTACTATTTTGAGTATTGAATGAATAATTAAAATAAAAAAAGAAAAAAAGAAATTTAGTTTAAAATTTCTTTCATGTGTTCAACACGTTTGTTAACAAGTTCAGTTGTACCGACATCGCTTCTGTGGTAAACATTACCTTTAACAAATTCACATGCTTTTTCAGCTATTTTTTCAGCCTCTTCAATAGAATTACCGCTTGCTACAATACCTAATGCCCTTGAACCGGACAAGTGAATTCCATCTTCCTCCTGGCTTACAGCAGCATAAAATACTTTAGCGCCCAAATCTTCAATGGCTTCTTCATCCACTTCAATTAATTCTCCGGCATACTGGGTTTCTGGGTATCCGTCAGGCACAATGTATTTGCACACACTAGCCTTATCAGTGAATTCTACAGTATCTAAGGTACCGTCTACAATAGATTGGCAAACTTCCACTAATGGGGTTTCAAGTAACGGCAAAACATTCATCGCTTCAGGATCACCGAACCTTGCATTATACTCGATTAATCTAGGGCCATCAGCAGTCAACATGAATTGGCCGTATAAAATACCTTTGTATGGCTCTGCTTCTTCAGCAATAGCTTTTAATGTAGCTTTCATAATTTCTACAGCTTTATCATAATCTTCCTGAGTTAAAAATGGTAATAATCCACCAACATCGGAATATGATCCCATACCTCCAGTAATTGCACCTACGTCCCCTTCAAAAGCATGAGGATGGTCTTGTGCTGCAGGCATTGGGGCTAAGTGTTCACCATCACAAAATGCTTGGATTGTAAACTCTTCACCTATCAGTCTTTCTTCAATGATTACTTGTGCAAATCCACCCATTACATTATCTATGACTTCACAGGAGTATTCTTTTGCTTCTTCATTGTCTTTTAAGTGGTCGCCTACAATTTTAACTCCTTTTCCGCCAGTCAAACCTACAGGTTTAACTACAACATCCTTATCAAATTCATCTAAAAATGCAGAAACATCAGCAGAGTTATCGAATACTTTATAAACAAGAGATCCTTCAATTTCATAATCTTCGAATAGCTTTCTCATGAATGATTTGTCAGTTTCAATTCTTGCTGCACTTTGAGTTGGTCCAACACATTTGATTCCATTCTTTTGAAGCTCATCCACAATACCTTTTCCAAGTGGAGCTTCAGGACCAATAAATGCAATATCAATGCCTTTTTCAACTGCATATTCCGCTACCTTTTCAACTTCCCCTTCATCACCTTGCTTGAATTCGGCAATTTTAGACATTCCAGGGTTTATTTTACTCATGTAGCAGTATAATTCAACATCATCTTTAAGTGCATCAGCAATAGCATGTTCACGAGCACCAGTTCCAACTACTAAAACCTTCATAATATTGTCTCCTATTGATTTAATATATGTCCTTAAAAATATTTAAAATGTTTCAAAAATTTTAAAAAACAATATACAGGTAAAGTATACAAATTTATAAATACAGGTGGTAAATAATGAATAAAAATATAATTATAGCAATTTAATCATTATCATCATTGCTATTGTTGGCTTTTTTGTATTACAACCACAACCAACAACTACAGATGGTAAATTAAATACACAATTACACTTTTTAAGTGAAAGTACAATAAAGAACGGAGATACTGTACAATTTGAACTTAAAGACGCAACAGGTGCGGCTATTGTCGCTGCCCCAGTAAAAATTTCATATTTACATGATGGAAAAAATGAAACTTATTCTATTGTAACTGACAGTCAAGGTAAAGGATATTTAGTAATAAACGGTGAAGAAGCTGGAAGTTATGATGTGACCGTTGACTTTGCTGGAGATGCCAAACACAACCCATGTAGTGCTAAACAAACAATAACTATTGAAAAACAATCTTCAGACAAAAACACTACAACAGAGCTCCAACAAGAAACCGAAAGTAATGCTACTGCAAATACTGTAAAATATAATAATGTAGATTCTTCATCAAGTGAAAGTTCCGAATCTACTACATACGACCCAACAAAACAGTATGTTGCCCAATTATACTATGATGAAGAATTAGACGTCTACTACGATGACTTCGGTACAATTCATGGTGGAGAATACGACGGAGATGAAATATATCTCCTTAGAACACACAGTGACCAATTACGCTATCCAGACGGTTATAGCGATTTAGAATAAGTATTAAAATAATTTAATACTTATCTTTCTATTTTTTTAAAATTTCTCTTATAGACCAATACCTTTATATAATAACACTTGCATATACAAGAGTATAATTGCATATGCAAGAGAGGTAAAATATGGAGAAAAATGAAAATATTGAAATGATTACAGGAGACCCTAAGAAGGCCATAAATAAACTATCACTACCTATTATAGCCAGTATGTTTCTAATTTTTGCAAACAACATTATTGACAGTATCTGGGTAGCCGGACTCGGTGCAGAACCACTTGCAGCTTTAGGATATATTACACCATTATTTATGATTATTGTTGGATTTGGAAATGGCCTTGGAGCGGGCGGTAACTCATTGATTTCAAGATACATAGGAGCGGAAGATAAGGAATCAGCGAATAATGCAGCAATCCACAACCTTATCCTAAGCGTCATCGTATCTGTCATCATTTCAATCATTTTTGTTATTCTTATGGAACCCATGCTCAATATGATGGGAGCTAGCAGCGTTCTAAACTACGCTATAGACTACGGATTCATAATATTTTCATGTACATTCGCTCTTTTGATACCTCCGATAGTGGGAGGAGCATTCAGAGCTGAAGGAGACATTAAGCGTGCCACTGTCCCAATCGCACTAGCAGCAATAATCAATATGATTCTTGATCCTATTTTCATCTACACTTTAGGAATGGGAATCAAGGGAGCTGCATGGGCAACAGTATTAGGACCACTTATAAGTTTAGGGGTTATGTTTTACTGGATTTTTGTTAAAAAAGATACATACCTCTCATATAACTTTAAAGACTTCCACAATGACCTTAAAATGTACAAGGATATTTTGGTAGTTGGTATCCCAGCAAGTCTGGAACAGCTAGTATTGTCCGTATTGACAATATTTGTTAACTATATGCTCACCCTGGTTTCCGGACCGACAGCAGTAGCAGTATATACTGCAGGCTGGAGAATCATCAATATCGGAATGCTTCCTGCAATTGGAATCGGAACAGCAGCAATATCAGTAGCTGGAGTGGCATACGGAGCACGCAAATATGAAAATCTGAGAGTCACCGCAAGATATGCTGTTAAAGTGGCTTTAATAGCTTCCATTATTGTCTGTATAATCTTAAATGTATTTGCAAATCAAATCGCATTTATATTTTCATATTCAGAAAACAGCGCACAATTGGAACCGCTGATTGCAAGTTTCATGCAAATAATGTGCTTATTTATCCTATATGTTCCGTTTGGAGCAAGTGCAGGAAATGTATTTCAGGGTGTCGGTAAAGGAACAATTTCATTTATATTAACCACATTCAGGGAATTCATCCTCGTTTTAATATTTGCATATCTTCTGGGCTTTACATTTAATATGGGAGAATTTGGGATCTATTGCGGAATGCTTTTAGGAGGGGGAATTGGTTCCCTTATATGTTATGCATGCATTGAGCTTTACATCAACAAACTAATCAGGAGTGAAAACAATGGCGTTTGATAGCGATATACCAACAGCACCTCTTGTTTCCCTGCTTTACAGAAATCAGAATAAGTTTCTAAATAAAAAATTAAAGGATGTGGAGTTGAGTTCTGGACTATACCCATTACTTATAAAAAGCTATAAAAATGATGGAATCAGCCAGGAAGAACTTGCAAGCTCACTTCATGTGAATGAAAGCACAATAACCAGGAATCTTGACAAGCTTGAAAAGAAAGGATTGATAAGAAAAACTCCGGAAAAAAGAAAAAAAATCATTAGTGTGACAGCTGACGGAGCTGAAATCGCACAGAAGATTATGGGTTATGATGATAAATGGGATGAAACAATCAAAAAAAGCTTAACTGAAAGTGAATATGACAATTTTAAAAAATTACTTAAAAAAATCTGTGAGGACTTAATATGAACCAAACAATAAACGACTTAAAGACTAGAAGAAGCATAAGAAAATTCAAAGACGAGCAAATTTCAGATGAAGACTTAAAAATCATTTTAGAAACCGGGACATATGCTCCAACAGGCAGAGGTGCCCAATCACCAAAAATAGTTGTTATACAGGATGAAGAAAAAATTAAAGAATTATCCGAATGGAACAAAAGCTTTTTCCCTGTTCCAGTTCCAGATGATTTGGATCCGTTTTATAGTGCAAAAACACTTTTGATTGTGCTTGCAGACAGCGAATTTCCAACATATGTCGAAGATGGGTCAAGTGTTTTAGCAGTTCTTGTTAATGCGGCTCATGCGGTTGGTGTCGGATCATGCTGGATTCACAGAGCCCGTGATGAATTTGCATCCGAAAAAGGAAAAGAAATGTTAAAGGAATGGGGAATCCCAGAAACTTACGAAGGCATTGGACACGTAGTTTTAGGCTATCCAGATATGGAAGCTCCAGAACCTTTACCTAGAAAAGAAGATTATATTTATTTTGTGGATTAATTTAAAAAAAAGAAATTAAAGATGAGTCAATTTTACTCATCTACATTTTTTCAGGTGCGGAAACACCTAAAATATCTAAAGCGTTTTTAATAGTGGTTTTAGCCCTATCAACCAATATAAGTCTTGTATCTTCCAAATCAGATCCAATTACTTGTTCTGATTTGTAGAACTTATTGAATGAACCTGCTAAATCATGACAGTATTGTGTAATGTTGTGAACTCTTTTCTTGTTAGCACAATCTTCAACGACTTGTGGGAATTTAGCAATTTGCCTTACCAAATCTTGCTCGGTTTCATTAGGAACCCAATCATCAGCAACCTTCAAAGAGCTGATGTCTTTGCCTGATTTTTTAAGTAATTTGCATGCACGAGCATGTGCGTATTGAATGGAAGCACAGCCTCTTTCGAAACTTAATGCCTCCTCCCATTTGAAAGTCAAGTGTTTTTCAGGGGATAACTTAGCAATGAAGAACCTTATGGCTCCAACACCTATTTCTTCAGCCATTGGTGCAATTTCTTCATCAGTCAAATCAGGATTTCTGGATTTAATTTCATCAGTTGCCCTTGAGACTGCTTCATCAATTAATTCATCAACAGATACAAATTTTCCTCTTCTTGTGGACATTGAACCTTCAGGAAGGGTAATGAATTCATAAAATATTACTTCAGGAGGTTCTTGCCTAAAGATTTCTTCGAAAATTATTCTGATTTGTTCAGCCGCCAATTTGTGGTCTGAACCTAAAATATCAAGTACAGTATCGCCTAAAGTAGCTTTATATTTATGATAAGCAAGGTCTCTAGTGGAATAAAGTGATGTTCCATTGGAACGGCGCAATACAAATTCTTTTTCTATGTTAAAGTCGGTTAAATCAATGTATAAAACATCATCTTCTCTTGTGAATCCTTCTCTTTGAACGAAGTTTACAACATCATCAACTTCGCCGCTTCTTACGAACTGGCCTTCCCATACGAAATCGTCATGGACGATATTCATTCTTAAAAGGGATTCCTTCATTCCTGAAATGCATTTTGAAACAACATCTTCAAAGACTTTGTTTAATTCCTCATCTTCTCCTCTTTCGTATTTTTGGATTAATTCATCAACTTTAGCGTTTAATGCTTCATCCTCTTCAACTGCCTTATTTGCATCGAAGTAAAGCTTTCCAATTTGGTGGTCAATCTTATCGGCTTCATAATCCTCAATTTTTAAGCCACATTCAGTTATTCCACATACGATTATGGCAATCTGTCTTCCCATGTCATTGACATAATATTGGGTTACAACATCCCTACCGGCTAATTTCAAGAGTCTTGAAAGGGAATCTCCGAAAACTGAATTCCTGATGTGTCCAATATGAAGTGGACCATTCGGATTTGCGGAAGTGTGTTCCAATACAATCTTTTCACCATATGCCGGAAGTTTACCATAATCCTCATCCACTTTTTCTAAAAGCAATTTCGCGAACTTTTCATAGTCAATGAAAAAGTTAACGTAAGGGCCGAAGTTTTGAACTTTAGAGAAAATCTCTGGAACTTCAATCTTTTCGACTAAATCGCTAGCAACTTCAGGAGGTGAAGTTCTTAATTTTTTTGTTAGGTCAAAAGCAATTGTACTTGCCAAATCTCCTAATTTTGGGTTAGGAGGAAATTCTAACTTAAAATTTCTGTCTATTTCTTCATCATATTGATCTAAAGCCTTATTAATAGCTTCAATCGCTTGTTTTTCAATTTCAAAATACATTAACTCACCTTATAATAATCATAAACCCCTTAACCAAAGGGAAAGATAACCTATCTTTGGAATTACAACCAGATTATCGCCAAATGTTACAACCTTTGATTGGATTTGCTCTTTTGTAACATAATACGGGTCGGGAGCATTATTATTGTCCCCCTTAATCATGTACATTGTAGTTCCGTTAATATCTGTAATATTTATAATCCTATGAATTACTGGTTGGTTAAACCACTTTGCATCATAAACAACAACATCGCCTACTTCAACATCATCAACATTGAACTCATGTATGCCAAAGAAATCTGCCTTTTCTATAAGGACAATGTCTCCCCTATAGAATGCAGGTTCCATACTTCCTGAAACGACAACATTTAAATGCTGTGCTGCTATCAAGACAATAATTAAAATAACGACATATGATGCGATTTCTTTCCAATCTGTCACACAAACACCTTTAAATTTTATTTGAATGCAGCTCTTAATGCATTATCAATAGCCTGTGAAGTTTTTTCCAAGTCCTCCATACTATGAGCGCTTGAAATGAAATTGCACTCAAATTGGCTAGGAGGTATGAAAACCCCTTCTTTTAATAATTCTCTGAAATACACTAAAAATCTTTCACTGTCTGATTTTTTAGCGTCTTCATAGTTATAAACTTCATTTTCATTGAAATAAATTTGTAACATGGAAGCTAAGCCAACAGGTTGAATATTTAACTCCATCTGATCAACGCTGGCACTAATTTCGCTTCTAAGGAAATTTCCTTTTCTTTCCAAATCCTTATAAAAAGCATCATCCAATTGAGATAAAGTGGAAATTCCAGCTTGAACAGAAATAGGATTACCAGAAAATGTACCTGCCTGGTAGACAGGACCGTTAGGAGCAATCAATTCCATTATCTCCCTTTTACCACAGAATGCACCCATTGGAAGACCTCCACCTACAATTTTACCAAGTGTGGTTAAATCTGGAGTGACACCATAATATTCTTGGGCACCACCTTTTGAAGCTCTAAATCCTGTAATAACTTCATCAAAAATCAAAACGATTCCATTTTCTTCTGTAATTTTTCTAATGAATTCCAAAAATCCTGGTTTTGGTTCAATACATCCAATATTTCCCATTACAACTTCCATTATGATACAGGCAATATTTTCTCCTTCCTTTTCAATTAATTCTGTTAATGCTTCTTCATCATTGAATGGAACGGACAAAGTATTTTTGGTGGTATCAACTGGAATACCTGCAGAATCAGGCAAACATGCTGCACCAGAACCGCCTTTAACTAAAACATAATCATGGGCTCCGTGATATGCCCCTTCAAATTTAACAATTTTATCCCTACCAGTGAAACCACGAGCAAGTCTTATTGCACTCATTGTTGCTTCAGTTCCACTGTTTGCAAACCTTACCATTTCAGCAGAAGGTATTCTTGAAACGATTTCTTTTGCAAGTTTAATTTCGTTTTCTGTAGGAGCTCCATAAGCGCTTCCTATAGTCAATTGATTGGATACTTCCCTTACAACTTTAGGATTAGCATGACCCAATATCAAAGGACCGTAAGCTAAACAATAATCAATGTAGGAATTTCCATCCACATCGTTGATTTTAGAACCCCCCGCACTTTTAACGAAAAACGGATAAGGTTTAAATGCACGTACTGGGGAGTTTACTCCTCCCGGGAAATAATTAATAGATTCATTGTACAATTCTTCAGAAGACATATATTTCACCTTTATAAATGTTGGATTAATGAATTTACACATGCTACAGCAATAGGTGTCCCGCCTTTAGGACCCTCAACAACAATATTTGGAATATTGGAATTTTTTAAAGCTTCTTTTGAATCAGCAGCCCCTACAAAACCTACAGGAACTCCAACAATAGCTTTAAGATTCATTTCACCTTTTTCATATAAATCCATAGCTTCAAAAACAGCTGTTGGAGCATTACCAGAAACGACAATGCCTTCGAAATCATTTTCTGCAGCATAACGCATAGCCGCTGCAGCCCTTGTAATCTGATTTTCTTTGGCTATTTTGATTACTTCCTCATTTCTGATATAACACTCAACTTCCCCTTCATATCTTGTAATACCATATTTAACCATGTTAATGTCGGTTAAAATAGTTTCATTATTTCTTAAGGAAGCCATAGCTGCATCTACAAAATCAGGACTTATATGTACAAGTTTTGCATACTCAGGATCGGCAGTGGAATGAACAATCCTTTCCACAATGTCCCTTTCGGCAGGATTTAAATCTTTGACATCATCTCCAATAAGGCCACGAATAATTTCTCTACTTTTAGTAGCTATATCCAAACCTTGTTTAGTTGATGCACCCATGAACATTTTGTCTGTCATAATATAACTATTAGTTAAAATATAGTTAAATATTTTTGTTTTATATAAGAAATTTAAAAAAAATATAGTATCCTGAAATTATTTTTCACTTGCAGACAACCCTGCCAGATAACCTGTTGAAAAAGCTATCTTCAAGTTGTATCCACCAGTAGGGCCGTGCAAATCCAATACTTCGCCGGCAAAATATAAATTAGGAATTAATGTGGATTCCATTGTTTTTGGATTGACATTTATAACATTAACACCGCCAATAGTCACTTTAGATAGGTCTTCATTAAATCCTGTGATTTCAAAAGTAAATCTCTTTAATTTTTCAATCATGAGATTTCTGCTTTTTTTATTTACCCTTGAAAGCTGGGTCTCGCCATCCAAATCTATTTCTGATAAAAAGTAATCAATGAAATTTTTAGTTAAAAACAGCTTCAGGTAATTTTTAATCATTGTTTTTCCTTTAAGTTGAAAATCGTCGGCAAATCTTTCTTTTAACTCTTCACGAGTGAAAGCAGGGCATAAATCAATAGCTATTTCCAAATCAAAATTAGGATCGTTTTCCAATAAGTTATAATTTAAGCTTTTTGAAATATCATTGCTTAAATTTATGATTCCGGGTCCTGTCAAGCCAACATGAGAAAATAAAACGTTACCTCTGACCTTGACCTTATTATAGATGACATCGACATCGAATAATGTAGTTCCAGCAATATCGGATAAATCCTTTTTAGTAACTAGAGGAACCAAACCATATTTTATGTCAGTTGTCGGTTGGGATGTCAAATTATAGTTGTCCTTGCTGCACCCGGTCTGAGGATAGGTTATGCCTCCAGTAGCAATTATTACCTTCTCGGCTTTTATTTCATCATTGATAATGAAGCCTTCAGTGATTTTTTTAACTTCGAAGTTATAACTTATAACAACATCTTCAAGGTAATCAGTTAGTACTTTCAGCACATCACTGGACTTTTCAGTTTCTGGAAAAATTCTGTTGTCATCCTCTTCAATAAAGTTCAGGCCTTTATTTTCAAAAAATGAGAGTAATTTTTCATTATTAAGCGTATAAAAAGAGTGTTTTAAGAAATTTTTATTATCAAAAGAATCCAATAGCTTTTTTATTGGTTTATTGTTAGTAATATTGCATCTTCCACCGCCAGTAAGCAATAATTTACGTCCTAATGACGGGTTTTTTTCAAGCAATATTACTTTTGAAGTCTTGCTGGCTGCAATAGCTGCCATGATTCCAGCAGGACCTCCACCAATAATAGCTATGTCATATTCTTTCATATTATCTTTTAAAAAAAGAAAAGAAATTAAGGGGTTAATCTGTGTCTGTCTCTTGGGAAGAGTACACATTCACGGATGTTTTCAGATCCTGTAAGTACCATAGTTAACCTATCAGCACCTAAACCCCAACCTGCATGAGGAGGCATACCATATTCGAATGCTTTTAAGTAGCTTCCAAATCCAGCAGGATTTAATCCTCTTTCTTCGATTTGTTTTACGAGTAAATCATGTTGGTGAACACGAGTAGCACCTGAAGATAACTCTAAGTTGTTGTACATTAAATCGAAAGCATGTGAGTATTGTTCTTCACCTTCAACAGGCATTACGTAGAATGGTTTAATAGCTGACGGCCATCTGGTTAAGAAGTAGAATCCTCCCATTGTGTCACCTAATGCTTTTTCAGCTTCACGGGATAAATCTTCTCCCCATTCCATAAGTACGCCTTTTGAGTTAACGATGTCAACAGCTTCATCATAAGTCACATGAGGGAAATCTTTAGTAGGCACTTCCAATTCGTGTCCTAAAACCTCTAATTCGGAAGCGCAATTTTCGTTAATATCCTTTAAAACCTGAATGAGCATGTCATTTAATATTTTCATTACATCTTCATCGTCTGCGAATGAAGCTTCTGCATCGATGGAAACCGCTTCGTTTAAGTGTCTTAAGGTATCGTGCTCTTCTGCTCTGAAAATTTGACCAATTTCAAATACTTTGTCCATTCCAGCTCCCATCATCATTTGTTTGTATAATTGTGGGGATTGACCTAAGAATGCTTCTTTTTCAAAGTAAGTAATTGGGAACAGTTCTGTTCCTCCTTCAGTAGCGGATGCCACTAGCTTAGGAGTGTTGATTTCATAAAATCCATTATCATAGAAGAAATCTCTGATAGTATGGAACATTTGACCTTTAATTTTGAATATTGCAGAAACGTTTTCTTTTCTGATGTCTAAAAATCTTGAATCTAATCTTGTATCAATTCCTGCTTTAACTTTTTCGGTAGGATCCATTGGTAAAGGTTGATTAGCTAAGTTTAATATTTTAATTTCTTTTGGTAGGATTTCAACACCGTTTGGTGCTTTTCCTGCTTCTTGAACTGTACCTTTAATAGCTACAACAGATTCTTTTCTAAGTTCTCTTAATTCTTCTAATATATCTTCGCCTACTTTTTTACTTGGAGCAGTTACTTGAACTCTACCGGTTACATCACGGATGATAACGAACATGATTCCACCGAAATCACGGATTTCATGTACCCAACCCATAATGGTAACATCACTACCTGCTATTTCAGGAGTAGTCTGGTTAGCGTAATTTGTTCTTCTCCAATCATTTAATAAACCTTGCAAATTATTCACCTCGGTTATAAAAATAAAAATAATGATAAATTTTCATTATATTTTTAATATTAAATTTAATATTTAATAAAGATATGCAAAAATAGGGGTTTTAAAAAAAAATAAAAAAATTTGAATAAATTATTCTTCAAATTTCTCTTTGTCTAAAGTCTTAACGACTTTAGCTGGAATGCCGACAGCAACCTCATAGTCACCAACATCTTTTGTTACAACCGCTCCCGCACCAACTATGGCGTACTTACCAATTGTAACTCCCGGCAAAATAGTCACCCCTGCGCCAATCCAAGCTCCTTTTTTAATGATTATAGGTTTACATGTCAGAACTTGCCTGTCATATTCATCATGATTATTTGACAATAATTGAACATTGGCCGCAAACATGACATCATCCTCAATTGTTATTCCGCCACGTGCCATGAAAAGGCAATTGGAATTAATGAAAACATTGCTTCCAATCTTGATATGGTCAAAAGCAGCTCCTGAAATTGGAGCCATGACTGTACTGTTTTCACCAATATTGTCTCCAAACAACTCTTTGATAAGCTGATTATATTCATCACTGTTAGGCAATGTATGATTAAGTTTAAAGACAATTTCAGCCATTTCACCTGCCTTAATCAATTCTTCAGCAGTCATTTCTCTCATGTCGACCCTTTCAAAATCCATTCAATCATCCTCTAATCTTGTCTTGAAGGAATTTGCATGGGCAAAGAATCCTTCATATTCAGCAATAGGAATGGAAGTCTTGGCCAATTCTTTAAGACCATCTTTTGTAATCCTTTGAACTGTTGGCTTTTTAATAAAAGCTTCTGTAGATAATCCGGAATACATCTTAGCTCCACCGCCTGTAGGTAATACGTGGTTTGTTCCGGATCCATAATCACCTGCAGCAACAGGAGAATAAGCTCCCAAAAAGATTGAACCGGCATTTTTTATGTGGGATAATGTTTCATCGTCGTCTTGAGTGGATATGATTAAATGTTCAGGAGCATATTCATTTGTAACATGAATAGCTTCTTCGAATGTGTCAGTGATAATGATTTTTCCACTTTTAGACAATGATTCTACTATAATTTCACGCCTTGGAGCAACTTCTGTTAATTGTTTTACAATCTTATCTGTTTCATTTGCAAGCTTTTCAGAATCAGTCACTAAAAAACAGGATGCATTTGGATCATGCTCAGCTTGAGCTAAAATATCGGTTGCGATGTATTTTGGTATAGCTGTATCATCAGCTAATATTAAAACTTCGGAAGGTCCTGCAGGAAATTCAATATCCACTTGACCATACACTAGTTTTTTAGCTGCAGTTACAAAAATATTACCCGGCCCTACAATCTTTTCAACACTTGGTATTGACTCGGTACCGAAGGCAAGAGCACCAATAGCTTGTGCACCACCAACCTTATAAATTTCATCTGCACCTGCAATGTCTGCAGCAACCAAAATTGCATCTAAAATTTTTCCATCATTCTGAGGTGGAGTAACACATACTACTTTTTCAACCCCTGCAATTTTTGCCGGAATTACTGTCATCAAAATAGATGAAGGATAAGCAGCTCTCCCTCCAGGAATATAACATCCTGCACTGTTGATTGGCCTTACAATTTGGCCTGCAGTTATTCCAGGATTAACTTCAATATTCCATTCGCTGGGAATCTGTTTTTTATGAAATTTCTCAATGTTTAGAGCGGCATTTTTCAATGCTGTAAGCAAAGAATCGTCAAGGGTATCGTAAGCCTCCTTAATTTCCTCATCAGATACCTTCAAATCGTCAATCAAGACCCCATCGAATTTTTCAGTATATGATTTTACTGCCTCATCACCATTTTCGCGAACATTATTTAAAATATCGGATACGGTATCCAAAACATTATTTACATCTTGTTCTGATCTTTTAATGGTTTCAGCCAAATCAATTTCTGAGTATTTTAATATTTCCATGTTAACACTACCTTAAGATAGCACCAGTATCAGCAGAATGAACCAATTTTTGATATAACGCCAACCATCCGTCAACTTCACTTTCAGGATGTTTAACAGTTTCTAGTCTGGAAGCGATCTCTTCATCTGAGAGTTCTACATTGATGGACCTGTTGTTGATGTCTATTTCTATTATGTCTCCATTTTCAATGATGGAAATTGGTCCATTTTCCATTGCTTCAGGAGATACATGTCCAATACAAGGTCCTCTTGTTCCTCCTGAGAATCTTCCATCGGTTATCAATCCAACATCTTTAATGTTCATACCGGCGAGAGCTGAAGTTGGATTTAGCATTTCTCTCATTCCAGGACCTCCTTTAGGTCCTTCATATCTGATTACTACTATGTCGCCCTCATTGATTTCATGGTCAAATATTGCTTTTGTAACATCCTCTTCAGAGTCATAAACTTTAGCAGGGCCTTTAAGATACATTAAATTATCAGCTACGGCACCTTTCTTAACAACACTGCCGTTAGGGGCCAGGTTACCTTTAAGAATAGCTATTCCACCATCTTCATGAACAGGATTGTCCAATGGATGAATCACATTTGTGTTTTTATTCTCAACACTTTCAAGGTTTTCTGCAATGGTCTTGCATGTAACAGTTAACTGATTGGTGTCGATTTTATCGCCTAATGTTTTAAGTACCGCTTGAATACCTCCAGCCAAGTGCAAATCCATCATTGAATCTTCACCTGCAGGAGAAATAAGAGCAATGTGAGGAACGGTTCTAGAAATCTTATCGAACAATTCCAAATCAACATCAACCCCCTCAACTTCACTGGCAAGTGCAGGAATGTGCAGTGCAGTGTTTGATGATCCTCCTAAAGCCATATCAACAGCAATCGCATTATTGAATGCCTCTTGAGTCATGATATCTGAAGGTTTTATGTCCTTTTCCACCAATTCTATAATCTTTTTACCAGAATCAAAAGCAATTTGATTGTTTTCTTCGGTGTTTGCATGTGTTGTTGCACATGTGGGAAGGGATAAACCTATTGTTTCTGTTATGCATGCCATAGTATTTGCTGTAAATAAACCTGAGCAGCTTCCGGCACCAGGACAGGCACATTTTTCAAGTTCATAAACCTCCTCTTCAGACATTTTTCCAGCGGAATATGCACCAACAGCTTCAAAAACTGTAATCAAATCTGCAGGCTCACCTTTATAAGAACCAGCTGCCATAGGTCCTCCTGTAACAACTATTGAAGGAACATTGACTCTGGCTGCCCCCATAATCATTCCCGGAACAACCTTATCACAGCTTGGAATTAAAACCAATCCGTCGAACGCATGCCCTTTTGTCATGCTCTCAACAGTAGCGGTGATGATTTCACGAGAAGGAAGGGAATATTTCATTCCTTCATGATTCATACTGATTCCGTCACATACAGCCATTGTATCAAATTCAAATGGAATGCCTCCGGCGGCAATAATACCTTCCTTTACAAATTCTACCAGGTCCCTTAAATGGATATGGCCAGGTACAATATCTGTAAAACTGTTGGCGATTCCAATGAACGGTTTTTTAAAGTCTTCATCATCTAGTCCACAAGCTCTTAAAAGAGACCTGTGTGGAGCCCTTTGAATTCCTTTTTTAATATTATCACTTTTCATTTAATCACACAATTTAATCAAATCATTATTATATATTCAATTAATATCTTTTATAATATTTGCATATTGTAAAAGAAATAATAATTA
>NZ_CAMVEE010000002.1 GCF_947166415.1 uncultured Methanobrevibacter sp.
GGATTTGTCGGATCAGACAGCGTCCAGGCATGTTTAGACATGGCAAACAAACATGGAAAAGAATTGTTTTTACTTACAGAAATGTCACATCCTGGAGCTAAAATGTTCCTGCAAAAGAATGCAGATGAAATAGCCCAAATGGGTGTTGATATGGGAATAACAAACTATGTTGCACCAGCCACCAGACTTGACAGGCTATCCGATATAAGAAATATTGTCGGAAAAGAGGCTTATATCATATCCCCTGGCGTTGGAAAGCAAGGTGGAGACGGCAAAAAAACTCTTGAATACTCCAATGCGATTATTGTCGGAAGAAGTATTTATGAATCAGAAAATCCTAAAATCGCTTGTCAGAATTTGATTGAATCATTGAAATAAACCTAAACTATTTTAATTAAAAGAAATAAATATATTATTGTTCTTATTATTTTGAACAGAACAATAAAAAATAGGGTGAAAAAATATGGCAAACGAAGTAACAAAAATGATTATGGAAACTATTTTAGCATTAATTACAACTGCATTCGCATTTGTAGCAGGTGAAGCATGGAACAGCGCGATTCAAAAATTAATTGAATCCTTCGTAGGTACTGGAGACGCTATTCCTAGTTTATTAACTTACGCTATAATTGTTACTGTAATTGCAGTAATCGTTACCGTACTCATTGCTAGAATCGCGGGTAAAATGGGTGTAGAAACCGAATAAACAGACAAATAAAAAAGGAATTACAATTCCTTTTTAACTTCTTTTTTTTTAATTTAACTTTTCAAAAACAATTCCCGCAGTTTCATAAGCTATTTCAAATGAAATGAAACATACAAAAATCCAAATACTGAAAACACCACAAACGGCCAATAACAATATAACTATTTTCATTACAAACCTATACTCAAAAAACAGGTTTAAAAATTGATTGTCAGTGATTTTGGATATCAATTCATGACCTATCTCATCGGCAAGTGCTGATATGATACAAATCAGCAGAACAACAAAACTCAAGTGTGGAATTCCACAGACTAAACAGATTAATACAAATATGACCAATGTAACAACATGATGAATTCCATCTACTTTTAAAGCCAACAGATTGCCTATTAAGATAGCTATAAAAATATAAGCTGCGCCAACATCATAAATGGTTGCTAAAGCTGATGCTACAGCGCACAAAACACCGAAGACACTGGCTGTTTTCACATCATTTTTGACATCAAACAAATCATCTGAAAATTTCATGAAAAATCCAGACAATATGAATAATGTTGCTAAAAGAATAAATTTCATTTAATCACTTTTGATTTTATCCAATGCCCCTACATAAATCAACGGCATGATTACAGTTACATCACCAACGACACTTACCAGATTAGATCCACATCTTGCTTTTGCCCAAGATTTTGCTTCTTCAAGCGGTGCGCCGCCTAAACTACCCGCTTCAGGTCTGTCCATAGTAACTTGAATGGCTGCATCAAGCCCCCCTTTAATTACGTTGGAAGCTAAAGTGTAATGCTTTGTAAGCCCCCCACCTAAAAGAATTGCACCTACCTTTTCTGATTCGAATACAATATCTGACAATAACGGCATGTCCCCCACGGCGCTTATTGTAAAATCATGGTCCTGGGTAAAAATCCACAACTGCAATCCCATCATTGAATCAATAAGGCCCGGAGCGAAAATAGGCACGTCATTTCTTGCAGCGGTTGCCACGAATGAATTCTCATCTTCCACCAATAAGCCTATTTCAAAAAGAAGTTCCTGAATTGAAACAACCTTTTTCTCTTTTGAGATTTTCTCAAATATATTTATTATTTCAGTTTCAAATATGGTGAAATCGTCAGATCCTACATTGATATCTGCGATTCTGCCAATTCCTTCCTCATTCAGTTCCTCATCATCTTTTCCTTCATGGCGATAATGAGCCCCTCCAAAGGCTTCAACCAAATCATGAGTGATATTGGCCCCACTGGCTACAATCAAATCGACATGACCCTCTTTTATCATTTTGGACACTATATTTCTCATCCCCCCTGGGATTAAAGGACCTCCCAGACTCATGAACACACTCATGTCCTCATCCTGAATCATATCCGCCAAAAGGTTGCAGGCCCTTCCAACTCTACCCGCACCCAAAACGCCTGAGTCATCAAACTGTTCGATTAAATCGGATACCTTCATATCACTAAATACATCAATCTGGTTTACTTTCATAAAAATCACTTAAATTAAAATTAGTTTGTAATGATTGGGAACTGGTCTAGATTAGTTATAATATTCAGCAAATCAGTCCTTGTTACAATTCCAAGCAGATTATGGTCGTTGTCTGCAATGATTAATCTGGAAATTGACTTTTTGAGCATTACTTCAATAGCATTCGCTATCTTTAAATCCTCATTAACAATGACAACGTTTGTAGACATCAATTCTCCAACAGTCAATCCCTCTTTACCGTCTGCAATAGCCTGAACCAAGTCAGTTACAGTAAATACTCCGATTATTTTTCCATTTTTCATTACAGGAGCACCATCAATCACATTTGAAGCCAATTGCTTTGCTGCCTCCTTGACAGAGCAATCCTCTTTAAATGAAATAACGTCACGACTTGCAATCTCTCCGACAGTCTGTTTTGGAATGCTTCTAATGGTCTTTGTATCAACCAGGAGAATGTTGTCCATGTCATCCCTGCCTACAATTGTACCTAGAATTCCCAAATTGTTTACAGGTGTAGGTCCTATGCTTACTGTGTCTCCTAAATTCAAGTCTTTAATGCTTCCCAAAACTTTAATTGCAGCTTCACATTCACTAGGTTGAGGCACACTGGTAAATTCAATTCTTGCAACTGAAATATCCTCAATCCTATTGCCGTTCTTATAAATTGGAACTTTAGAATCCTTATCTGAAACTGATATGTTTAATGAATGGTAAGCCTCAATGGTTGGTTTATATCCTCCTCTAGGGCCCGGTACCCCTTTCACTAAACCTAAACTTCTTAAAGATTGCATCTGGTTACGTATTGTACCTGGATTTCTTCCCATAACCTCAGCAATGTCTTCCCCTTTAATAGATTTACCGTTGGAAGATTGGTATAAATTAATTAAAGTTTGTAAAATTTCCTTCTGAACAGATGTTAACATGTTTAATCCCCATCTAATAAACTAATATAATTATTTATGTCCAGTATACTTTATAAATATTAATGATTTATCATGATATTTAAAAAAAAAGAGAAATTGAAATGATTATTCAACTAACTGTTTCAAATCATTTCTAATGATGGAAGTTGCATCAAATCCTTTAATTGCATCAACCATTTCAGGGAATTTGGATTTAGGAATTAAAACATTGATTTGTGAAAAATCAGAACCCTGAGTGATGGTAGGTTCATCAGCACAAAGCTTATTGTCAATTAAATAATTGGAAACCTCTTCAATTTTGGAATTTGCAATGTTGAATTTAACATCAAAATATTTTTTAGCTGTGATCGCTCCCAATAGCTGCTCATAAATCATTTTCGCCTTATCGAGCTTTTCGCCTGTGCAGCTTACTCCCGCATAAAGTCCTGCTGAGGAATGCAAAATTGTTTCAATCTCTTTTAAGCCCGCTTTTCTTAAGCTGCTTCCTGTTTGAGTATTGTCAACGATTAGATCTGCACCCTTTGCAATGTAAACTTCAGTAGCACCGTCGGAGTTGATGACTTGTACCATTTCATTGTCCCCGTCAGTCAAACCTCTAACCTGTACAAACGGTACCGCATCACCGTAAATTTCCTGATATGCATCATTTTCCATGATGAATTTTCTGGTTAAATTAGGATACTCAGTGAAACATAAAATTGGAGTTTTCCTGTCCTTATTTGCCCTGAACAAATCAGAAAGATTATCATATGGAGAATCTTTAGGAACTGCAACTATCAATCTTGTTTTTCCGTAATCCAAATCTCCAATCTTGACTGTGTTATTTTCTCTTAAAACAGACTCTTCCTTAATCCAATCTTCACCAACAATGGCAATGTCGATTATTCCCCTGTTCAATTCTACAGGAGTAGATTGTGGGCGAGTGAGAAAAGCAATAATGTCATCATCGTTTAAAATTTCAATTTCGTAAGCTTCATCACCAGGCTCATACCCTTTGACTTCATAACCTGCATCAACAAACAACTGGTGAGTATTTCCTCTTTTCACATTATTTAAACTTCCCTTAGGAAGTCCTAAAATTATTTTTTCATTCATATTAATACCTAAAATAACTATTATTTTTTAAATTATATAATGGTTTAGATTAAAATCATTAAAAAAAAAGAAAAAAAAAGTTAGCTGTGATAAGCTTCACAGCTTTGCCTATCCAATGCATGCTTGTGAACATGCATGTGCTTAATTCCATTATCTGTTTGGATTTCATCAACAATTTCAACACCTTCATGAGAATGTGTGTGTTCGCTATCATTGTGGAAATGATAATGGGAATGCTCTACATTTTCAGTGTCTATCTTTTTAATAGAATCATCAAATTTTCTGTCATAGAGCAATGCAGCATTTAAAACAACCAGGCATGATCCTGCATTGTGAACAATCGCTCCTGTAACAGGGTTTAACAAACCTAAAACAGAACAGATTATAGCTACTGCATTTATTGTCATTGAAATCGCAATATTTGCTTTGATTGTAAATAAAGTGGAATTTGAAAGCTTTTTAAGATATGGAATCTTACCGATATCATCACCTAAAAGCGCAATGTCAGCCGCTTCAATAGCTACGTCACTTCCAACGGAACCCATTGCTACGCTTACATCAGCTGTTTTAAGTGCTGGAGCGTCATTAACACCATCACCAATCATACATACCTTTTTGCCTTCATTTTTGAGTTTTTCAATCCATGAAAGCTTTTCTTCAGGAAGCAGATTGCCATAAACTTTACCAATTCCAACTTTAGATGCAAAATAATTAGCAGTTTCTGTGTTATCTCCTGTAAGCAGTATAGTCTCGGTGCCCAAATCATGCAGACTGTCAATCATCTTTTTAGAATCTTCACGAATCACGTCAGATAAACCAATCAGTCCAATGACTTCATCGTTTAATGCTACAATGATTGAAGCTTTCCCCTCATGTTTCAATTTGTCCAAGTAATCATCAATATTAACATCAATATTGTTTTCTGATAGAAATTTGGAGTTTCCTGCATATACTTTACCATAAGAATTTATACATGTAACCCCTTTTCCAGGATACATCTTAAAGTCTTGCGGTTCTTCAATGTCAATTTCTGCTTCACGAGCATTGTTGACAATGGCTTTTGCCAATGGATGTTCACTCAGTTTTTCACATGAGGCTACAATCTTGAGCAAATCAAGATTATTCATATCCTCTTTCAAGGAAATAACGTCAGAAACTTCTAAATTACCATAAGTTAATGTACCAGTTTTATCGAATACTAAAGTATTTAAAGCGCCCAAAGTCTCTAAGGCCTCACCAGATTTAATTAACACACCATACTTTGTGGCCTGACCAATAGCTGCCATGATGGCAGTCGGTGTTGCTAAAATTAATGCGCAAGGACAGAATACTACCAAAACTGTAACACCCCTTTCAATGTTACCTGTAATCAGCCATGCTGCAATTGCAATTATCAGTGCAACAGGAACAAGCCATGTAGCCCACTTATCAGCGATTCTTTGTGTAGGCGCTTGTTTTTCATCGGCAGCCTTTACAAGATCAATCAGTTTTTGAAGTGATGAATTATCACCTAAGCTTGTGGCTTTAATGTCAATTGCACCATACATATTCATTGTTCCGCAGAATACCTCATCACCCACTTCCTTATCAATAGGCAAGGACTCTCCAGTCATGATTGATTGGTCAAGAGATGAAGTACCGTTAATAATTTCACCATCTACAGGTACGCTTTCACCTGGAAGAATTCTTAAAGTGTCACCTATCTTAATTTCATCAACGGAAATCATCTCTTCTTTTCCGTCAACAATTCTCCTTCCGGTTTGCGGTGTTAAATTGATTAAATTTCTTAAACCTTTTTTAGCCCTTTCAACAGTCCAGTCTTCAAGAAGGGCACCTAATGCCATAATCCATGCAACTTCACCTGCAGCGAATATTTCACCAATCAGAAGTGATGCTACCATAGCGATTGCGATTAACAGTGCAGATGAAATCCATTTTTCACGAATTAACCTGGTCAAAGCAAGGAGCAACATAGGAATACCGCTGATTATTACTGCTCCCCAAGCAGGGTTTAAGTAAATTGGTGTATCAATTCCTAAAATCATGAAAATGATTGCAATGACTAAAAATATTGCTGAGACAATTGTCATTTTCAATCCAAATAGGAAATCTATTATTTCATCGATCATAAATATTACCTCAAAGTATTACTTTTTTCAATTTTATTTAAATACCCAGTATTACTCAAAAATTTTTTAATGGTTATGCCTTGAGTTTGAGGCAACATTAAAAAAATTAAATTTCGTAAGTACCAAACAGCCAAAAAGTATTACTTTTTTTGAGTTCTTTTAAATACTCAGTATTACTGATAGTAATTATGTCATAAGAAATATATAAAAGTATTACATTTTTTGACTTCATTTAAATACTCAGTATTACATGAAGTAAATTGCTGTAAAAAAATAGTAAGAACATTAATAAATCAAAATCACAACAGGAAAATCCCATGTCGATTTATTTTAAAAAAAATATAATTAAGGGAATTGAATTAATCCCTCTTTTTTTAAAAATGTTAAACCTATTCCTCTTCTTTAGGTTTAAAATTTTGGCATTCTTTAACATCCAACAATTGATGTTCAGTGATTTTACAAATAATCTTATACTTATTTCTAAATTCCAAATGTTCACAGTCATCGCAAATCATATTATCAACACCAAATCAAGGTTTCATTGCCAAATCCATTATGCTGAATGCTTCACCCTCTTTTCTAGGAGCCGGTGCCCCCATTCCAAAGGCGGATTTTGCAAATTCCTTATTCATCCTTTTTGAAACTTCCCCGAATATAATCTTATATGCTGTGCATTGAGGGTCAACAGCCTGTGGAGTTTGATATGCAACAATCGCATTGTAAGGACATCCCCCCTCACAATACTTGATGTATCTGCATTTTTTGCAGTTCTCATCAACATAATCCCTGAATTCCATTAGCTTTGCCCATGCATCAGATTCTTTCAAGTCATCAAAGCTAGGATTTGTAGCTACATTTCCCAGAACATACTCAGGCATGCCGACAAATCTGTAGCATGGATAAATTGAGCCTTCAGATCCTACAGCCAAGGTTGTGCCGATACAGTCGGCAAAGGTACAGAGGGTCCCCCTTCTTCTTAGTGCGCTTTTGCAGATATGGTCAAGGTCCATTACTGTAAACTTATCCAAATCATAAAGGTACTTGTCCAACCAATCGACCAAAAGATTTCCATGTGCTTCCTGGTCAAGCGCCCAAGGGTCTGCATTGTCCCCCCTTAAGGAAGGCAAAGCCGCGTGAATCTTCAAGTTCATCCTTTCGCTTTTGAAGAATTCATACAATTCATCTGAGAAGTCCTTGGAGTAATCAGTTACTGTTAAAACGAAGTTAATGATTAATCCTTTTTCCTTGGCCAACCTGAATTTGGACATTGTTTTGTCAAAGTATCCTTCTCCCCTTTGATAATCATTGATTTCCTTCGGACCGTCAATGCTTGTGCTTACTACAACATTATACTTGATGAACAAATCAATGAGTTCCTCTGTCAAAAGCCAGATATTGCTTTGAAGGGAAAAACCTTCCAAATTAGGCAATTCTGATAATTTTTCCAATGCATATTCATAAAAGTCGTAACCTGCAAGAAGAGGTTCTCCGCCGTGGAAAGTGAAGTGAACCTTGTCATCCCTGAAATCGCCTAGCCAATTGATAATCTGGTCAATGATTTCAGTGCCCATCATTTCCTTTTTATTTTCAGAACCCCAACAGTATTTGCAGTTTGATGGACAATTAAGGGTAGGAATAATCATTACATGAAATGTCATTTTAACCGTAGACCTTATTTAATTCATTCAATAGCTGTTTTTTCTCATCAGGATCCATATTTTCATTTACGAAAAATATGTAACCGCAATCCTCACATTTTACAGTGCTCATTTCTGCATGTGCATGGTGGTTATCAAGCATTTTTCTATGAGCTATTTTATCTTTTGAACCACACTTTGGACATGGTGCTAACAATTCTTCAAGCTTCATTTTTTCACCTAAATTAATATTTGTTTTTGAGATATATAATTTATATTAATGATTGATCAGTTTAACCAAATACCTGTAAATCGGAAATCCGACATGCTCCACAAAAAATAAGGCGTATTTGGAACCCGGAATTTCAAATTCCTTTTTAACTTTTTTTAATTCTTCAATGATATTCAATTTCTGCGGACATTTCCTTAAACACTTGCCGCAAGCGTTGCATTTACCTGCATTTCCTGAATTGCCCATAATCCCTCCAACATATTGATAATAATTCATGAAAGACTGGTTAATGAAACCCTTATGGTTAAACAGATACTTTTCATTGTAGATTTTCAGGCACTCGGGAATATTGACTCCCTGAGGGCACGGCATGCAATAGCCGCAAGTGGAGCAGTTGATTTTCAGGGAGTTTCTCATGACCCTTTTGACAAGCTCAACTGTTTCCATGTCCTCAAAGCTCATGGATAAAGGGGTTATCCTGTCAGCTACAGCCAGATTTTCATTTAATTGTTCCAAGCTGTTCATTCCAGAAAAGACACATGTGACATTTCTATTATTCAAGACCCATTCCAAAGCCCATTCAGCAGTGTTCTTATTGGGATTTGCCTTTTTGAATATCTCTTCCGCATCTTTAGGCATTTTGCCTGCAAGAATACCTCCCTTCAACGGCTCCATCACAAAAATGCCCATTCCTTTTGATGCGGCATATTCAATGCCTTCCATACTGGCCTGGACATTCTCATCGAAGTAATTGTACTGTACCATCACCACATCCCAGTCAAATGCATCTACCAATAATGGAAAATCTTCCTTAGGGCCGTGATATGAAAAGCCAACATGCTTTATTTTGCCTTCGCTTTTGGCTTTGGCGATGAATTTAAGCAAATCCTTTTTGAATAGTCTGTTCAGTGATTTCAAGTCAACAGCATGCATAAGATAATAATCTATGCAATCCCTTTGAAGCCTATTGAGCTGCTCATCCAAAATCTCCTCCATATCCTCATACTTTCTTATATTTATTGTTGGAAGTTTGGTGGAGATTCTTACCTTGTCCTTATATTCGCCCTGAAGAACTTCGCCTAAGAATTTCTCGCTGTCCCCATAAAGATAAGCAGTATCAATCAAATTGACACCATTGTCAATAGCATAATAAATCAGTTTGGAGGCCTCTTGCCTATCGATTTTGCCATTTTTCAACGGCAATCTCATAGCTCCAAATCCCAATGGAGAAATCTCATCACCGGTCTTTTTAATTAACCGATATTGCATAGTATCACTTAAAAAAAAAGTTAAAAAAAATAAGCTAGTAAATAGCCTATTCGTTTTCATTGATTATTTCCTTCATGTAATCTATCAATGGCTGTTTGGATTCATCATCATCCATTGCAAATTCTATTGAAGTTTTAAGCCATTCGAAACGGTTCCCGATATCATAGGTTTTTCCTTCGAATGTAACCCCATATATTGCGTCCAATTTTGACAATGCGTCAGTCAATTGGATTTCGCCACCGACACCAGGTTCTGTCTCATCGATTTTGTCAAATATGTCCGGTGTCAATACATAACGTCCCATGATAGCCAAATTGGAAGGTGCCTGATGAGCCAATGGCTTTTCAACAAGCTTTTCAATGTTGTAAACATTAGTTTCAACTTCTGTTCCTTTGATTATACCATACCTTTCAACTTTTTCTTTTGGAACTGCTTCAAGGGAAATTGCAGAAGCGCCATACTTTTCATAAACATCAATCAACTGTTTGGTGCATGGAACTGGACCTTTGGTGATGGAATCACCTAAAAGCACAGCAAACGGTTCGCCTCCAACATGCTTTTTAGCGCAGTATATTGCATCTCCAAGGCCTTTCTGTTCTTTTTGCCTTACATAGCAGATGTCTGCCAAATCAGTGATTGCACGAACTTGCCTTAAACGGTCATCCTTGCCTGCACTTTGCAAAGTCTGTTCAAGTTCGAATGACTTGTCGAAATGGTCTTCGATTGACCTTTTATTCCTACCTGTAACGATTAGGATATCATCAATACCGGAAGCGACAGCTTCCTCAATAACATATTGGATTGTAGGTTTATCATAAACTGGCAACATTTCCTTAGGTTGCGCTTTAGTAGCAGGTAAAAATCTTGTTCCAAAACCTGCTGCCGGAATAACAGCTTTCATATTTATCACCCTTATTAAATATTTAATATAATCTTTAGTTCAATTATTATAAATAGATATATTATTTAAATTAAAATTAAAATAAAAAAAGAAAATTATAGCTATTTTTTAACTATAATCTTATTTGTATTTGACAAATCATCGCAAGTGGTTCTGATGGAATATTTACCCACTTTCAAAGTTTTCGGTATTGCAAAAGCGGCAATGCCTTTAGAATTGGTCTTGACATTATAAATCTTTCCTAAAAACTTAATCTGGACTGTTTTTTTAGGATAAACCTTGCCTGTGTTTTTTAAGACCTTCACATAGAATCTGGCTGAAGACTTGATTTTTTTGGAAATGTCTTTAGTAATCAAAGTTGATTTTACAACAATGTTGTTTTTAACTTTAACCTTGCCATATTGGGTAGTGATTGAATATTTTCCAGGCTTGAGGTTGATATTTAAAGTTGCATATCCATTTTTATCTGTTCTTGCATGGTAAGTCTTTTTGTTTATTGTGAGATTGACTATTTTGCCGACAACAACATTTCCATCATCTGCGAAAACGCGGACCTTGAATTGCTTGGAAGATCTGTAAAGTTTTGTCAAATCATTGCTTTTGATTTTAGATAATGACTTGATATTGATTTTGGCCTTGCCGTTGCTAATGGAAATTCCATTTATAAGTCCTGTTGAATCTGCCCTGAATTTATATTGGCCAGTACCATTCACCAACTTGATGACGTCACCATTAGCTAAATACAAATTGAAATCAAGCATGTCCGATGCGTATTCTGTAGATATTCCTGATGAATCAACAAGATATTTCAAACTGAAGTTTGCGGTTACTTCATCGCCTTCATATACAATGCTTTTATCGGCAGTGACATTCAATACAAGCCATCTTTTGATTTGATTTGGCTTTGAAGTCCCATTATAATTATCTATTGTGTCTCCCCACCAATTATTCTCTGCAGTCACGCTGCCGTTGTAAATGTGAAGAGCGCTTCTAAATGAATCAAGCAAAATTGAGTCGGATATGTTTCCTGTATTGGCAAACCACATGATTGCTGAGCTCATTCCATTATCCAAGAAGTTTGATGAAATGATTGAACCGTTTTCACCGACCCAACTTATTGCAGAGCCTGCCCATGCATCATTGGAGATGAATTCTGATGCAATGACCTTTCCCAAATCACCTCTCCAAGAGATAGCTCCACCAGAATTCGGATAGCCTACACCGTTGCTTTTGAATGAACAGCCATTTACAGTACCGTTGCTGCCCAACCAGAGAATAGCTCCACCTTCATTAGTCTTGGCACCCATTGGTCTTACTCTTACTCTACTCCAAATTCTGCCTTGGTCGTCCACGTAGGTTTCAACCTCATCAAATGGGTCATCTTCGATTCCGCTTCCTGTATTGTTTTCAAAAGAACAGTTTAACAGATACCCGTTGTTTCCACTCCAGTGGATTGCTCCTCCTCCGACATTATTGGAGAAATATCTTCCATATGCATTCCCATTTATGAAATTCACGTTTTTGATTGTTACGTTGTCTGCAGTGATATTGAATATTCTTGAGATTTTGTTCCCATTTAAAGTGTGGCCATCCCCGTCGATAGTAATGGATTTTGAAATAAGAATTCCATAGTATGATCCGTTGACAAATTCATAATCCTTATCCAAAACCAATATAGCCCCTTCGGGTGTATTATTGATTTCATAAGACAAATTGTCAAAACTTCCAATGGAATCCGTGTTTACACCTTCATCATCACTGCTTAGATTAACATCGTTTGTTATATCCTTAACAGCTATCGCGACATCATCAATGCCTGTTTCAAGAGTTGCGTTATCCGCATCGCCAGCGCTTATGCTGGAAACCGATAAAGTAATTGTAAGTAATATAAATAAAAACAATAGATATCTCTTTAACAACAAATCATCTCCAAGTTTAATAAACATAAAATATATTTGACATGATATTTAATAAAATTTTTGAAAAAAAGTAATTGGATAGTGCGGGAGACGGGACTTGAACCCGCGAAGGGACTGACCCACTAGGCCCTCAACCTAGCGCCTTTGACCGCTCGACCACCCCCGCATAAAAACAAAAGTAGTTATAAAAAAATCTATTTTTCAAGTTATATATAGTTAACTATTTTTGGCTTAATTTTATGGTAACTTCCATAATTTTTTCATTTTTTAAATCTTCAATTAGGTTAGAATCAAGATTCCTCGCTGCCTTGTCCGCCCTAATCATCAATGTCCTTGGACAGGTATAGTCACTTGTTCTGCAAACGATATCAGTAGGATGTGTCAATGTCAAATCCTCATGGCCAAATCCGGTGATTTCATCATGCCCGTTTTCAGTGTCAAGGACGACCTTTATTACAGTATTAGAATTAGCTATTTTCTCCTTAAACTCCTCTGGAAAGTTCAGCATGGAATTGTCCATATCAACACCGATGATGCAGTCTGCAGTTGGCCCGATTTCAACATCCTTAGTAATTTCAAAAGTTGATTTGTGAAGTGATGATACGTTTTTGTGACCTTTGGTCAAAATTCTGAAAATCATACATAATAATTAGTTTGAAAAATTAATAAAACTTTTCCTATAAAATAATTAAAAGAATGATTAAATAAAATAATTTTATCAAACCACATAATCGGATAACAATAGCTGAAGTCCATAATATTAAAAAGAAATTATGAAAAATATAAAATGATTTCATACAGATAGGATTACCGAATAAAAATCACCAATTTTTATTAAAATCCTATTTGACATTGATGTAATTCATCAGTTTGGACTGTCCATAAGTGGTCTGAATGCTGTATTTGCCCTGTTTTAACAAAGTTTTCACTGAAAGTATGGCAAATCCCTTGTTGTCTGTTTTTACGGAATAGGTTTTTGCTCTAAATTTGAATTTGACAACTTTATTTTTTTGTATCTTTCCGTTGGAATCGACAAGTTTTACTGCAAACTTGAATACTGAATTCTTGTATGAAACGCTTTTATATAACAATAATGGCTTTATGACAACCTTATTTGTGACTTTAGTCTTGTTGTAGATTGCAGTTATAGTGTATGTTTTTGGACTCAAATTCAATTTGCAGGTTGCATAACCGTTCTTATCAGTCCTTACGCTGTATGTTTTGCCGTTGATTCTGAATTTCACAACTTTTCCTGCACCTACAGGATTACTATCATTGCCATAAATGCGGACCTTATAGTCTTTGTTTGCTCCGAAATATTTTACGACATCCTTATTTCCCATGATATAGGCAAACACCCTTATGGTATTCTTTGCCACTTCACCTGTTACAGGATTGGTAGCTGTGATTGTATATGTTCCGATATTCAGATTTATATCTATTCTTGCAATACCGTTAGGGGCTGTATTGAATGTATATGATTTTGAACCTATCTTAAAGGTTACGGATGTGTTTCCTAATGCCTTTCCATTGCAATCCTTGAAAATCGCAAAGTATTGTGTTCCGGACCCATACAATTTAACGACATCAATTGATTCGATTGTAGGCAATACATCAATGGTTACATTAGCAGATGATGCGAAAAACCTGTTTGTTTCATCAAAAGTAATAGTTGCATTATAAGAGCCTTTCTTAAGGTTCAAATCAAGAGTGGCTTTTCCTTGACCGTCTGTTGTAATGGTATAATTCTTATTGTTGAGAGTGATGTGAATGACTCCATTTGAAATGGCTCTTCCGTTAAATTGGGATAGGATTACTATTAGCTTATCATCTCCTCCCACATATTTGGTAACATTATTAGCATTCAATTGTGTAGCAATCAAGGTTTCAAATACTCTGAATACACCTTCATCGCTGCTTTGTGAATAATCATCATTTCCTTCATAATTAGCGAAATAAACATAGCTGCCAACATTTAATTTTCCTAAAACCAAAGATCCTTTTCCTTTGCTAACGATGACATCATAAGAGTTTCCATTGATTTTCAATGTGACTGTTCCGCTGATTGCATCACCGTTGTCTGTTGTCAGCCTAACGATTGCAGTCACTCTTTCATCCTTGGTTACATCATCAATTTGGACATTCAAAATGGATTTGCGTTGGTTTACATTCAGTATGAATGTGGTGTTGGATGCATAATAGTTTTTATCCCCATTATAACTTGCCAGTACAGTGTAGTTACCTGAAGTTAACGGAGAAATGTACCAGTTGCTTGTGGAGTCTATTATGTCTTTTGTTCTTGGAGAATAATAACCTGGCATGCTGTAAGTCACAGTTCCTGTTGCGTTTGGACTTAATCTTGCATAGATTCTGATATTCTCATCCAGATAGACATTGATTGTGTAAAGTTCTATTGTGGAATTTGCCTTCAAGATACTGATTGAAGTTTCATTGTTCTGATTAATGTATAAACCGTCACTAACATATCTGGCAGTTATCATATAATTACCAACATCAATTCCTGATGTTTTCCAGATAGCGACTCCGTCATTGATTTCGCAAGTTTTTGAGATGTTTGCAATATTGAAAGTGATGTAACCTGTTGCATTTTGGTTGACTCTGGCGATTATTTCAAGTTCCTCGCCGTAATATGCATCACCGCCAGTTATAATCAGCAAATCTGTTTTTAGGCTTTTGACTATGAATTGTGTTTTATAGCTGGCATTGTTGTAATTACCATCACCGGAATAGATGACTTCCAAATCATGGCTTCCCTGAGACAATCCATAAAGGTATAAAACAGCTGCTGAATCAGTCACTTCCTTTTGATAGGAAGTTCCATCGACGATGAATTCAACGTTTCCGGTTGCATTTTCTAAAAGGGTAACTGTAATGTTTCCGCTTTTGTCAACTTCAATATCCGTAATTGTAACATCCATCTCAGGGTCTGCCTTTTCAACATTGAATGCATCGTTAATTTTTGTTGAATTGAAAAATTCATTTGAATAGTAGACACTGAACGGATAGTTTCCCGCGTTTAAACCTGTCAAGTTAAATATGGCTTTTCCGTTTATGATGTCTTGAACAAGCATTTTATTTGAAATCTCTAAACAAATCTTTCCTGCAATGTCTCCATCAAATTCTACAGTGATATGCTCTGTTTCGCCGTAACTGATGTTATTTGAAGTCACATTGAACTCTATAGGTTTTATTAAAATAGTATTAGATATTGTGACATTTTTGTATGTGGCATTGATCAAGTATTGGCCTTCATTCAAATTCAAAGCGAAGTTTGCAATGCCCTGATTGTTTGTTGTGACGTTGTAAGTTGCATCTTCAAATGATATTGTAATGGTTTGGTAAGGCATGGCAATTCCATTTTCTTCATATAGTCCTATGGTATAATTAAACTCGTTGTGCTCAAAACTGGTAATATTGTTTCCTATGAGGAAATAGTTCTCAGCACTGCCTATTGTTGTATTCCAGGTTGACCCTTCATATGTAAAGTCTCCATTGTAAAATACATAAATATAGTTAGTACCTTTGTCAAATTCAACATCGAAAATTGCCATGCCTTTTGTAAGACCTTTTGTATAGTATCTCTGATTAACATAAAGCCCGATTATGCCTGTTGCTTTTGTTGAGTTGGTTCTGACGGTTATTGTTCCGGTCAGGTTATTCTTTTCAACAGTCACATTCAAGCTTGATAATTTTTTATAAACATTGAATGATGTTGACGCATTTGCCTCGGTGAATCTGTCGTTTCCTTCAAAAATCACCAAAACGTCATATGTGCCATTGGATAAGCTTGAAATTGAAATCTCATTAACTTTGCCGTTCAGGGTTACTGTGCTGTTAACACCATTAATTGAGATAATAGCTTCACCGTTGAAATTCTCATATGGAGTTTCTACAACAACCACCGCTGGTTCTCCGGCATAAATGTCTTTAGCTGAAACGTTTAGCACAACTGATGCAATCTCCACATTGAAAAGCACAGTGTCCTTTGCTGAAGTGTAATATGTGCTTTCAGGAAGAACAACAGTAATATTATACTGTCCTTTAGCAAAATAATCCATATTGAATGTTGTGATTCCACTGTTCAGATAAATCGGTTGTTTATAAACGCCATTGACATATAAATCAGCCATCACTTGGCCTTTATATCCAGTAAGGTTTATTGTTAAATTTACATTGTCGCCGGAACTGATGTCTTCAATCGGTGAAATGGTTAATGTGACGGGAATCCTTTCTACACTAAATGCTGTTTCGTTAGATGATTTTGAAAACAGCTGATTTCCATCATAAATTGCTTTTAATGAATAATTATTAGGAATTAAATCTGAAAATTCGATAAATCCATGGCCTTGTGAAATATCGACTGTATAATACCTATTGTTCATATAAACAGTGACAGTGTCTGTTAAGTTTTCTGAATTTTCATCATATAGGTAAATATCTGCACGGATGGATTCGTAAGAATGAATTTCGGTGGCATTTAATGAAATAGTAATAAATGTATTTGTTTTTCCAACATCCACAGTAGCTTTAGTTGAAAATGAATTTACGATAGCTTCAACGATATAAGAACCAATATTTAATGTATTGTTGAAATTGAAATCGACATACCCCTTATCCAATCTTGAAACTATTTCATGACCGCCAATTAGGGTAATATTGAACACAGGGAATTTGGAAACATCAAATGGATTGCCATTGCTTAGCATCCATGATGCTCTGATATTGATTGATTCGTTGATTCTGATGGATGAATATTCTGGGCTTAAATCCAAGACTATCCATGAGTTTGCAATATCCTGACTGATTTTATCCACTTCAGAAGGATTGCTGTTTGTATCCCACCAGTTATTGTCGATGTTTATTACATTTCCTCCGGTAGTGTAGATGTCATTAAAAACGCCTTTGAATCCGACATTGTCAATGAAAGCGTTATAGGACAATTCCAAATCGCCAACGTTGTAAATTGTTGGAGTGCCCATGTATTGGGAATTTGGCTGCTTGTAATAGGCAGTGTTGTTTCTAAAGATATTTCCAATAGCCACCAATCTACCTGAATTGAAAATGTTTCCATAGATAAAATTAAAATCTGTCCTTTCGATTGTGTTATTTTCTATTATTGAATTCAATAAGGTTAAATTTCCATTGTTAAAGATTGCTGAACCTTTTGATTCTTCCCAGCAATATGAATTTGTAATGACCGTATTGTTGACTGTCATGATTCCGTCATTATAGATTGCTCCGCCGTAACTGTATGTGTTTCCTCTTGAATCATTGAAATAGGAGCTGTTGATAATCATTCTTCCCTTGTTGTAGATTGTACCCCCATATCCATAGACATCATATCCTGCACCTATGGCATTACCGTCAAAGACAGTGTTTGAAATGGTCAACTCACCGAAATTACTGATTGCACCCCCATATGCTGATTCTGTAGAGCCATACTGATAGTTAGCCATATTATATTTGAAATAGCAATTGTCGATTGTGACTTTTGCATCCTTAATGTCCAATGCTCCACCATAGACTCCTTCAAGCTCATAATTATCAATCAAATCGCTGTCCAAATCTGTTTTATATCCATTGAGGAATTTGATGTTCTTAAAGGTCACTTCCACATTGTCCGGTATCAAAAAAAGATAGTTATTGTATGCCGCATCAAAAGCAGTATTATCAGAACCTACAATATTTACAGACTTATCGATTGTGATTTTGGTGTTTTCCAAACCTGAATAAACCCCGTTGGATAAATAAATTGTATCGTTTTCACCCACGATATCCAATGCCTTATTAAATGTTTTAACAGAAGTACCCCATGATTTTCCATCATTTCCATCATCCCCCTGAACATTATCCACATAATATGAATTGTGATTATCAGGACTTGAAATCACTTCATCAGAAATAGGTTGGCCTGATGAAATGTCGCCGAGCACATAATCCTGTGTGCCGTTTAAATCGGCTGCACAGGCTATGCCTACTGATAACATGAATACGATAAATAAAAATAAAAAGAATACTCTATCAAACTTCAATTTTATCCCCAAAACTAATCAATTTTATCAAAATTTCTATCCTTATGCTTGAAACCAATAATCAATAAGATCAACACAACAATTACAAAGAATACTGATGGAACAAACTCCTCTTTTTCAATTATCTTTTTAATCTCATAGGATTTACTTACACTTTCTGATGCACCAGTGGATTCGCCTGAAGATTGAGATTTACTTAATGGAGAAGCGCTGCTACCAATAGCTGGTGTTGATTCACTGGTATTTACCACGCCATTGGAAGAAACACCATTTATATCGACAAAATTGATGTTTTTACTGTCTACACTGAACCTGAGGTTATCGGAATTTTTGCTATCAACATCTAATTCCACCACATTAATTCCAATTGCATTGCCATTATAGCTGTTTTGGTTATCATTTGAATTGGATGAACCGTCTATTAGTCCTTGAGCAGCACCGTCATCATGATATTCTTCACTACTTGACCCCTGATTATCATCAGTATTATGATTTTGCTGGCTAGGATTGATATAACTAGGAATCAATGGATTTACATTTATAGGACTATTGCCAGGGTTATGCCAACTGATTATTCTTCCGTCAATATCAAGATTGCTGTTGACAGGCCTTATAATGATGATTGGATTGTTATGGCCGAAATAATCCCTTGCATTTATAACGTTATTATTTGAATGTTCATCTCCGTTATGCTCCCTTGGACCTTCATTATAAGAATTGGAACCTGTTTGAGCATTTTCATTAAAGGATATTAACGTATTGTTTATTATTGTTGAATCATCTGAGCTTAATAAATAGACTGCATAATATCCGTCGGTAAATGCAGTATTGCCTTGAATATCAAATGTGTGGGTTCCTGCAGTGCTTTGACGATAGCTTATTGCATAAAGATTGTCGCCTATTGCTACAGTATCTATGCTGTGAACTTCGATTATATTATCTTTAATTTCTGAGTTTGAATCCTGAGACTCGATTCCGGTAACCAATGCCCACTCATGAGTTCCGGCAAGTCCTGTAACATTAATCTTGTTGTGGGTAATAGAAACATCAGTATCTCCATAGTAATTAACTGAATAGATTCCTATATTTGGACCATTTGAAAATGAATATAAGTCATTTAGAGTTATGTTAATTCCCCTTGCAGGACCTGATAACTGTATTGGATAAGCAGTACCTAAAGCTAATTTCCCTCCTGTTGTTACAATAGAAATCTTATTGTTTATGATAAGAAGGTCATTAGGCCTATGAAGATCCACTCCGTAAATATAGTTTTCAACTCCAGGATAAGTCACAAAATCTGTCACATAAATTGAATTATCGGCAAATAAACCATTGTCGCATGAACTTATCATGATGGAATTTAAGGTAGGATATTCAACAGCTGTTCTTTTGTTAACATCGGTTATTACAGTATTGTTCCTGAAAATAAAGTCATGACATTCCTCAATACCAACAGCGTACACATAATCGGAGTCAAGTGTTGCACCCTCCGTACCATATCTGACCTTTTTAAGAGGAAGAGAAGATACAATGGTGTTGTTTTCTATTACTGCCTGATTTGCATAAGTCAATTTGATAGCGCAATTGTATTTGAAAACATTATCATTATGACCTTCAAAATTGATGTTTGAATTTATAATCTTAAGACTATCTGATGAATATCCAGTATATCCATTAGAATAAATTGCATAAGCTTCAACATCGCTTGGAACAATATAATTAATATTCAAATCACTTAAAGTAACATCATAACCGTTAACACGAATTGCAGCACCATCATTATCCTTAACTGCTTTATTCAAATCAAAAGTCAAATTTTTTAATAAAACACCATTTCCTTCAACACTGAAAACAGTGTTTTTAAAAATTGCATCTTTTCCCTGAATTACAACATCATTGGATTTGACTGTCAATTGACCTAAATCTGTGAAGTTTCCTTTAAATGTCAATGTTTGACCTTTGTATTTGCTGTTTAAAACTCCATATTTAAAATAAGCTTTAATATTATCTGGCGTTACAATGTTATTTTCATCTTCAATTAAATCAGGAACATCCGGTTGCTCATTTGAATCAGGAGTGTCCGGTTCTTCCATCAATTTATCATTCAAATTACCAACTGAAGAAATAACATCAGAATCAGCTATTTCAACAGTAGCATTGTCAATATCAACTGCATGGCTAGCTGAAACGGTAAAACAAACAAACAAAATTAATAAAATACTGAATTTACTACATTTCATATTCTTAAAACCTCACAATTGATACTATTAAATATATTTTAAATTATATAAAATGTAATTTATAAAGTTTTCTTTAAAAATAAATCAATTAATAAAAAACAAAATGATTTAAAAAAAAAGAAGTTAGAAGGAAATAATTAATCCTTCTATTGAATTACGATTTTAATGAATTTACTGTAAACCGGTTTGTATGTGGAATCGCCTGCAAATCTGATTTTTGCACTGTATTTTCCTTTTTTGTTTAAGCCTTTGATGTTAAGCTTGATTACACCTTTGTTGAGTGTTTTTGCGGTGTAAGTTTTACCGTTGATGGTAATTGTTACTTTTTTACCGGCTTTTAAGTATTTGTTTGTGGTTCTTAAGGTTGCAGTAACCAGTTTGGATTTTGCGGCTGCTTTAAATACAAATGTGGTCTTTTTAGGCATAATAGTGGTCTTTTTCTTAGCCACGTTGATTTTTGCAAGAGCAGTTGCTCCTTTGTAGTCATCGTCACCCATGAAGAATACATTCAAGTTGTAGGTTTTTGCAGCAGCTGCGGAAATTCTGATTCCTGCTTGGCCTGCTTCGTTTGTAGTTACAGTGTAGACTTTACCGTTGAAGCTAACTTTAACAGTTTTATTGGTTAAGTTGTTTCCGTCAGTGTCTTTTAAGGTAAAGTAGTACATTTTACCTTTTTCTTTTGCACCGGTATCTACAGCAACATAGTTAGCATTTTTAACCTCAATAACAACATCTTTTGCAACAGGTGCAATATTGTTTAAAGTTATGGTTTTGTTAGCTGGAGTGGAAATTGCATCTCCTTTAAAGAACATTGAAACGTTGCAGTTGTTTTTGGCTTGAACTTGGAAAATACCGTTAGCGTCGGTTGTAGTGTTTGTTTCAACAGCGTCAATCACATATGAAACAACAGCATTAGCAATAGGAGCTCCAAGAATATCTTTTAAAGATCCAGTAATTACACAATCACCTGAAATAGAAACAATATCGATTACGGTTCCATCAATAACAGTAATAGTTGCTTCAGAAGTGTTTGCATCATATTCATCTTCAATAGCTTTAAACTCGATGGATACTGGGTAAATTCCTCTGGTTAATGCTAAATCAATATTTGCAATACCATTTTCGTCAGTGGTTGCGTTGTATGTTTGACCGTCAATAATGAAAGTCACATTAGCACCTGAAATAGCTTCACCTATGTAGTTGGTGAATTGAGCAGAGAAACCGGTAGCCAATTTATCAAATGAAACGTCAGAAGCTATGATTTTAACTTCTTTGTTTTTGTTAACTTTTAATGTTCCATTGGTTTGGTTACCTAAGTATTTGTAATCGCCCACATAAGCAATAGTGAAGTTGTATTCGCCAGCTGCCAAATCAGGAACAGCTAAAACAGCAACACCGTCAACAAGGTCTGCGGATACATCAGTGCCGTTAATGGATAATGTGACAGTGCCGGTAGCATCAGCAATGGTTACGGTAATGTCAGAATCAATCCATTGGGTTTTTTCAGGTGCTTCGACAACGATTTCAGGACAGTCGTTTTTGCTTACGGTAAATGTAGTGCTGTTCTGTGCACCGTATGTTTCATCAAGAGAGGATACTCTTACGGTGTAGGTATTGGCCAATAAGTCTTCCACTTCAAGAGATCCTTTACCGTCAACAAGTTTTACTGTGTATTGCTTGTTATTGACAAGAACAGACACTTCAGAAATTGAAGTTACATTACATGTTATGTTGAATACAGCAGTTTCACCTACTTTGATATCACTGACTTCAACAATGATGCTAGCTGTTTCGTTTTGGAAGTTGTCAATTACTAAAGTTTCATCATCAACATGGTTAATAGCATCATTACCAAATCCATTGTTACTGTTTAAAATGTTGTCAGTAATAACAGTTTCAGTACCAGCATAGGTTTTTAAATCGATTGCATAATCTTTAGAAGTTGCAATGTTATTGCCTGTGATTATGTTTCCTTTTGCATTGGCATTACCAAATTCAATGTAACCCACTACATCATTGTCAGCAAAGGTAACATTCTTAGCGTTAGCATTGCTGAATTTGATGGAATTGTCACCTAAGAAAGTGTTGTTTGCTATTACAGTGTTTGCTTGAGAAATAGTTGTTGCACCGTTTACTGTGTTATCGTGTACGTATGCACCTGCACCGCTTAAGGTAAATCCTCCAACGGTATTTTCAAATGCTTCACTTCCAGCACCTACTGTCATTACTTTACCGACAGTGTTGTTGTATGCAATTGAATTTGCGCCAGTGCTCATAGTACCCGGTACAATGTTATTGTATATAATTGAATTTGCTTGTGCGGTCAAACTGGAACCTTCCATAAGAACGTTTCCAATATAACTGTTGTTTGCAGGACCTACACCACCAAATGAAGTACTGATTGAACATTTGAACATGGTGTTATTTTCAATTATGTTGCCTATGCCCTCTACCATGATACCTACAGATATTGCAGAACCTTCTTTACCATATACCTTGTTGTTGGAGAAGGTGTTGTATGTGTTTAATGGTACTCCGGTAGGAGCTCCTACAATATTATAAACGTTCAAGTAAAGCAAGTTTCCGACATTTCCTTCAGCTTTTACTGTGTTGTTATCAAAAATACAATGGTGGGCCCAGGAGAATGTGAAAGTGGTTGATCCACCGTTGTTTCTGGTATAGAAATAACTGTTTTTAAGTGTTACGTAACTTGAGTTATCCCTTACTGATGTTGCACCGACACCGGAACCTACCCTTTGGTCTTCAACAACAACACTTATGTTATCGAATACGACATGACTGGTGTTTGAAATCCAAAGTTCAGTGTTGTGTAAGTATATGCCACTAATGTTAGATCCTGAACCACCGCGGTTTACGACAAAGCTGCTTCCAGGGTGTTCACCAAGCAAACTACCTGCAGTAGTGTTCAAATCAATGTAAGCATCATTAGTGGATGAAATGACATTCATAGGTTTATTGATTACAATGTTCATTTCGTTTGTTGTATCAGGATTGATGATTGCGCCTTGGAAATCTAAAGTGGAACCCGCTTCAATGAAATCAAACAAGTTACCTCCATCAGCCTGATTGAAGTAGTACATATAAGTATCGCCAGTTACAACATAATCCATAATGATAAATTTGGATGACTCTCCAGGATTTAATCTGGTATTTCCTGCATAAGAAACATTAACTTCATTAATTTCATCAGTTGCTGAAATGTTGTAGTAAGCAATACCGTCAACTAACTCTAAAACTTCTTTTTTACCGTTGATTGTTACATTTACGTTTCCAGTAGCATAAGGAATGCAAATGATTACCATGTTTTTATTAGCTGTTCTGTAAACTGAAGAGTAGATACTTGGATCCTCTTTGTCTAAAACAGTGAACTTTTGAGTTGTTGTGAATGGGTTGAATGTGTCATCCCCGGAATATGCAATGGATACTGTGTTTTCACCAATTGCATAACCTGCAGCTTCAAAAGTAGCGACACCATTTACAATTTCAACACTTTGAGTAGCATCTCCAAAAGTAAAGTTTACGTTACCGGTAGCATCACCTAAATAAGCAGTGATTATTGCAGGTTGGTAATTGTAGATTGTTGGAGCATCGACATTTGCAGTAGTTTTGAATGAAAGGGATCTTGAAAGAGCATTAAATTCATCGTCACCTTCATATGCAAATGAGACAGAATTAGTTCCTAAAACATAATCAGTGAATTCCTGAATAGCGGTTCCGTTAACCAATTCTATTTTATATGTTTTGCCGTTAACAGTAAATGTTACATTACCTGTCGCATCATATAGGTTTACATTAACAAAAGCTATTTGACCATAGTCTGCACCATTTGCCACAATATCATTTGCTTGAATATGAATGTTTTTGGACCATGTTGCCCCTTTGTAATAATCGTCACCACTATAGGTTACTTGGATTTGGTAATTGTTCCTTACAGTATATTTGGTTAAGTCCTGTGAAAATTTCCCATCCACTAAAGGAACTGTGAAATACTGGTAATTACCTGAATATCCAAATCTGACATCTACAGTACCAGTAGCATTTTCAAATGTACCGTTTACTACAATCCTTTGACCGTATTGCGCTACATAAGTAGACCCAGACATTGTATTTGGTGTGACTTCAATTGTATATGTGGGTGTTACAGTCCCAACAGACAATTCATCATCTTCACTTACGCCTAATTTTTCATCATCACTGACAGCAACATCCGTTAAATTATCACCATCAGCGGTTATTTCTTCATTTACAGGGGCTTCCAATTCTATGTCTCCCCCATCAACTGCAATTTCATCTGCAGTTACGTTTTCCGCTGCATTAGCAGCCCCGAATGAAATGACAGCCAACAGAATAATACTGACTATCATAAACTTATTTAATTGCAAAATTAAATCACCTTATAAAAGTTATATTCAATTAAATTTGAATACGAATTATATTTATTTAATAAAATTATATTTAATATTTTTCATAATTATTTGATAAAAACTTTTTATTGAGCAAATATTGCATTTGATGTGAAATATACATTACTCCCATTTCAAAGAGCAACTAAAGAAAAAATAGACAATATTTAAAAAAAAGAAAAAAAAGTAGAAGGAAATAATTAATCCTTCTATTGAATTACGATTTTAATGAATTTACTGTAAACCGGTTTGTATGTGGAATCGCCTGCAAATCTGATTTTTGCACTGTATTTTCCTTTTTTGTTTAAGCCTTTGATGTTAAGCTTGATTACACCTTTGTTGAGTGTTTTTGCGGTGTAAGTTTTACCGTTGATGGTAATTGTTACTTTTTTACCGGCTTTTAAGTATTTGTTTGTGGTTCTTAAGGTTGCAGTAACCAGTTTGGATTTTGCGGCTGCTTTAAATACAAATGTGGTCTTTTTAGGCATAATAGTGGTCTTTTTCTTAGCCACGTTGATTTTTGCAAGAGCAGTTGCTCCTTTGTAGTCATCGTCACCCATGAAGAATACATTCAAGTTGTAGGTTTTTGCAGCAGCTGCGGAAATTCTGATTCCTGCTTGGCCTGCTTCGTTTGTAGTTACAGTGTAGACTTTACCGTTGAAGCTAACTTTAACAGTTTTATTGGTTAAGTTGTTTCCGTCAGTGTCTTTTAAGGTAAAGTAGTACATTTTACCTTTTTCTTTTGCACCGGTATCTACAGCAACATAGTTAGCATTTTTAACCTCAATAACAACATCTTTTGCAACAGGTGCAATATTGTTTAAAGTTATGGTTTTGTTAGCTGGAGTGGAAATTGCATCTCCTTTAAAGAACATTGAAACGTTGCAGTTGTTTTTGGCTTGAACTTGGAAAATACCGTTAGCGTCGGTTGTAGTGTTTGTTTCAACAGCGTCAATCACATATGAAACAACAGCATTAGCAATAGGAGCTCCAAGAATATCTTTTAAAGATCCAGTAATTACACAATCACCTGAAATAGAAACAATATCGATTACGGTTCCATCAATAACAGTAATAGTTGCTTCAGAAGTGTTTGCATCATATTCATCTTCAATAGCTTTAAACTCGATGGATACTGGGTAAATTCCTCTGGTTAATGCTAAATCAATATTTGCAATACCATTTTCGTCAGTGGTTGCGTTGTATGTTTGACCGTCAATAATGAAAGTCACATTAGCACCTGAAATAGCTTCACCTATGTAGTTGGTGAATTGAGCAGAGAAACCGGTAGCCAATTTATCAAATGAAACGTCAGAAGCTATGATTTTAACTTCTTTGTTTTTGTTAACTTTTAATGTTCCATTGGTTTGGTTACCTAAGTATTTGTAATCGCCCACATAAGCAATAGTGAAGTTGTATTCGCCAGCTGCCAAATCAGGAACAGCTAAAACAGCAACACCGTCAACAAGGTCTGCGGATACATCAGTGCCGTTAATGGATAATGTGACAGTGCCGGTAGCATCAGCAATGGTTACGGTAATGTCAGAATCAATCCATTGGGTTTTTTCAGGTGCTTCGACAACGATTTCAGGACAGTCGTTTTTGCTTACGGTAAATGTAGTGCTGTTCTGTGCACCGTATGTTTCATCAAGAGAGGATACTCTTACGGTGTAGGTATTGGCCAATAAGTCTTCCACTTCAAGAGATCCTTTACCGTCAACAAGTTTTACTGTGTATTGCTTGTTATTGACAAGAACAGACACTTCAGAAATTGAAGTTACATTACATGTTATGTTGAATACAGCAGTTTGACCTACATAAATATCATCAGCAGTGATGTTGATTCCGGCAGTTTCGCTTTGATAGTTGTCGATTACTAAAGTGTCATCATCCTGGTGGTTAATTGCCGCATTACCGAAACCGTTATTACTGTTCAGAATGTTGTCAGTGATTACAGTTTCAGTGCCTGTGTATGTTTTCAAGTCAATGGCATAGTTTTTGGAAGTTGTAATGTTGTTTCCAGTGATTATATTTCCTTTAGCGTTTTTGTTTCCGAATTCAATATAACCAACTACATCATTGTTTGCGAAAGTTACGTTTTTAGCGTTGGCATTGCTGAATTTGATTGCGTTGTCGCCAAGGAATGTGTTGTTTTCCACAACGATGTTTGCTTGAGAAATAGTGGTTGGGCCGTTAATGACGTTATCATGGACATGAGATCCTGCGCCGCTTAAGGTCAGTCCTCCAGCAGTGTTGTCGTATGCTTCAGCACCTGCACCAACAGTCAAAGCTTTACCTACAGTGTTGTTGAAAAATACGGTATTTGCACCGGTACTTGCTGTACCTTCAATAGTGTTGTTGTATACGACTGAAGTTGGCAAGAAATTAGCGGAAGCTCCGCCGACTAGAACATTTCCTGTGTATGTGTTGTTGATGAAGGAACCTTGACCCCATTGCTGGTTGATACCTACACCTCCGTAGTCAATGTAGTTATCAGCGACATAGTTGTTTGCACCGGAAATTACTAATCCCCAGCAGATAGCTGCAGGAGATTTGTCATGAGCTAAAATTCTGTTGTTTGTAATGTTGTTGTAAACGTTAGCTAATACACCGGAAGGAACATTTACGTTATAAGTGGTTAGATAAATCATGTTTCCGACGTTTCCTTCAACAACGATAGTGTTGTTGTCGAAAGTGCAGTAATCAGCCCAAGCGATTACAAGTGAACTGGATCCACCATTGTTTCTGGTGTAGAAGTAACTGTTTTTAACGGTTACCCAAGTTGAGTTTGCCCTAATGGAAGTAGCACCTACTCCGGAACCTACCCTTTGGTCTTCAATTACATTGCTTACTCTGTCTAAAACGACATGGTGGGTGTTGAATACCCATAATTGAGTGTTGTGGAAATTGATTCCAGTAATATTGGACCAGGATCCTCCATAGCTGACTGTGAATCTGTTACCAGGGTTTTCACCCAGTAAACTGCCTGCAGTAGTGTTCAAATCGATGTATGCATCGCCGGTAGTGGAAATGATGTTGACCGGTTTGCTTACATCAAAGTAGACATTATTCTCTTGGTCAGGATTGATGATTGAACCTTGGAAGTCCAAGGTTGTTCCGTCTTCAATGAATCCGAAAATTTTACCTCCATCAATCTGATTGAAGTAGTACATGTAGTTATCATTGTTTACAACATTATCTTTAATTGTAACGAAACCAGTGGAATTATTTGGATTTAACCTATGTGAACCTGCATAAGTTACATTAATTTCATTGATTTCATCATCAGGATTGATAGCATATTCTGCCACGCCATCAACTAATTCCAATACTTCTTTTTTACCGTTAATTGTGACATTTACAGTGCCATTACCATGAGGAATACAAATAGCAATGACATTTTTTTGAGGGGTTTTATAAACAATAGAATATATGGTTGCATTTTCTTTATCTAAAACAGTGAAGGTAGCCTGATAATTTTGATAATCGAATGCATTGAATGTATCGTCACCACTGTAAGAATAAGTAAATTTATTTGTACCTATTGCATAATCAGTAGTTTCAAATGTTGCAATACCATTTACCAAAGGACATTGTGTAACTTCACCGTTGAAAGTAACATTTACGATACCTGTAGCTTCACCTAAGTTAATAGTAATTATTTCAGGTTGACCACTGTAAACTGTCTGTGTAGTAATTATAGGTCTAGCTTGGAAAGAATTACTGGTTACCTGATTCGCATTGAACCTTTCATCCCCATTATAAGTAATTACAATGGTATTTTTAAATACTTTATAATTTTTATACTCCTTAATAATGGATCCGTTTACCAAATCAACATCAACAACATCTGCACCGCTATTAAGATTAAAAGTAACTGTACCTGTTGCATCATATAAATTTAGTTCAATGAAAGCTATTTGACCGAAGTTTGCATCATGAATAGCATAATCGAATGAAGTTCTGAAATTTTTAGTACCAGTAAATGGATTATAATTATCATCCCCGAAATACTGAACAGTCAGTTTATTAGAACCCACAACATAATTTGTAATCTGTTGTGTAATCTTACCATCTATCAATGTGCCTGAATAAACTTGATTGTTACATGTCATATTTACAACACCAGTTGCACCCGGAATTGAAACTGTAACATTTTCAACTTGACCATATTTGATATCAGTTACATCAATTGTATATGTTGGATTAACTGGTTCTTTTAAAACTTCATCTTGAGAAGCTCCAAGTTTTGAATCTTCTACATCTTTTACATTATCACTGATAGCAACATCACTATCGACACCACCAGCAGCCTCTATTTCATCTACCTCTTGAATTGCTAAATCCAAGTCATTTACATCCGTTAGTGCTGAAGTCGTATTGTCTTCTGCTGCACTAACGGCACCGAATGTGAGAATAGCCAGTAAAAAAATACTAACTAATAAAAATCTATTTAATTTCAAAATTAAATCTCCATCTTAATTAAATTATATTCAAAAAAGATTGAATACAAATAATATATTTATGATAAAGTTATATTTAAAATTATTCAAAGTAATTTGATAAAATTTTTATTAAACAAACTAATTAATGAAAATTAGATAATGAATGGTCAGAATCTTTATTAATTTAATTAAAGAAAAAAAATAAAATTTTATTAATTTTTGACATAAATATTCAATTAATGAAAGGCTGCTACTGCTTAATAATTCATGTGAAAAGAAAATCGAAAATAATGGTTGGTTCAAAGTTAGGGGATGTAGAATTCAAAAAGGGAATATATGTCTATATAGGATCAGCAATGAATTCACTAGAATCGCGACTAAACAGACATTTGAGTGACAGTAAAAAACTGCATTGGCATGTGGACTACCTTTTGAAGGACGATAACTCTAAAATATTAGATATTATATATAATATTGATAAAAAAGTGGAATGTGATATATCTCAATACATTGAAACAAAGGCAATTGGTGTCGAAAATTTCGGATGCTCCGACTGCAATTGCAAAAGCCACCTGTATTATTTCAAAAATAGAAGTGAAGCTATTGAACAGGTGAAGAATGCCTATGATTCAATAGCCACAGAATTCATGTTCTTTAAAATATGAAACCTTTCTTTTTCTTGTGCCTGTAAGAAATCTCAAATGAATTTAGGGCCAAATTTTTTAAAGTTTCGTGGTCATCTTCGGTTATGCCAACAACCCCTTCCCATTCACCTTCTAGATTGGAGATTTCATCCAAAATCTCAATGCCCTTGGAAGTCAACTTGCAGTCATATTCCAGGCCATTATCAGGAGCCAAGTCAATCTCAATCAAGCCAATCTTTTCGAGCTTCTGATATTTCTTCAAATATAATCCTAAATGAAGATTAAATAAGTCATCATGATTGGCCTTTTGAAACTGTTTTATCCTGATTCTTTTGTGGTGGGGCTTTTCATGCTTCTTGACCTGTTTCAAGAGCTTAACCTGACTTTCATGTAGGAAAATCGACAGATTTTCCCTTACATAAGTCATCTTAGACTCTTCGATTATACCTATTAGTGAGGAATCTGACATTTTGGCTATTGCTTCTTTATGGGGATGAACCATCAAACCGCCTCATTTCATATTTCCAAATAGTCCTCTCATGATTCCTTTTGTAACCTCACGGGTTACGGTTGTGGCGGCCTGGGTCGCTGCCTTTTCGACAACCTTTTCTGTAGTTGTCTTTCTGGTTTTTCTGCGTTTGGTCTGTTGCTGGCCTGCAAGGACAGTTCCCAAAATGCCTCCAATAACATCTACAGCTCCAGGCTGTTGAGGCTGTTGAGGAGCTTCCTCTTGAGGTTCCGGTGTTTGCTGTTGGGTTTGGGCCTTAACTTCCTCAAGGACTTCCGGTGCCACTTCACTTTCAATGTTCGGATTCTCATCTATCTTAGTCAATAACCTCTCATATGCTGATTCAGCATCGAACGCTTCGCCATACTTTGATTTCAAGGTTGAAATATTGATTAACTGATTTCTCAAATCGTCCTCAATAGCTCCAATGTGGCTTTGCGGAGGAACGATGTCAACCTGTTCGACAACTGTAGGAACGCCCTTTTCATCGAGAACTGACACCAATGCCTGACCTGTTCCCAAATTGGAAATGACCTCCGCAGTATCGAAGTCAGGATTAGCCCTGAATGTTTCCGCCGCTACTTTTACAGCCTTCTGATCCTTAGGAGTGTATGCACGAAGGGCATGCTGAATCCTGTTACCCAATTGAGCAAGGATATCGTCAGGAATATCAGCAGGGGATTGTGATATGAAATATACTCCAACACCTTTTGACCTGATCAGACGTACAATCTGTTCGATTTTCTTGCCGAATTCAGGGGACATATCATCAAATAATAAATGTGCTTCATCAAAGAAAAATACAAGTTTAGGCTTGTCCATGTCTCCAACTTCAGGCATCTTTTCGAAGAGTTCTGAAAGCATCCAAAGCAGGAATGTTGAGTAGATTTCAGGGGACAATGAAAGCTTTTGAGCATCTAGAATATTGATTATTCCACATCCGTTGTCATCCACCTGCATGAAATCACTGAGCTCAAGTGCAGGTTCACCAAAGAAATCGTTTCCCCCTTGATCTTCAAGAGTTATAAGACTTCTTAAAATTGTATTTGCAGATTTTTCAGCAATTGCGCCGTATTGGCTTTCAAATTGGTCCTTGTTTTCCACAACATAATTTATCATTGATTTCAAATCCTTCAAATCAATGATTGGGAGGGAATGTTCATCAGCTACTCTGAAAACAATGTTCAAAACACCGGCTTGAGCTTCAGACAGGTTCAGGATTTTGGAAAGCAATACAGGACCCATTTCGGATAGTGTTACCCTTACAGGAAGACCTTTTTCTCCAAACAAATCCCAAAATTCGACAGGATATTCTTTGAACTTGAATCCTTTTGCGTCAAGGCCGTACTTTTCCCTGTTATTGGTTATGAAATCATTTCCAGAACCTACCTTTGCAAGTCCAGACACATCTCCCTTCATATCCGCCAAGAATACTGGAACGCCCAAATCAGAAAAAGATTCTGCTAATACCTTTAAGGTAACAGTCTTACCGGTACCAGTTGCTCCGGCGATTAAACCGTGACGGTTAGCTAACTTAGGCAATAAAAACACATCAGTATTTTCATTGCAACCAATTAATATTTTTTCTTCAGCAAACATTTATTCACCCGTTTTCTATTTTTTTGATTAAGTAATTAGTCTTTTTAACAAAATTCTGTCTGTTGTACGCTTTTGCTATTCTTCTAATAGCATCTAAGTTTTTAACAAAATTATCAAGCCAGGAGAAAATGTCTCCAGGATAGACTTGAATTTGATATTTTCTAAATAGCTTATTTGATATATCTTGTGGGTCCTTACCCTTTAATCTTTCGTGAACAATGACCTCGGATATGCCCCTCTGCATGCATGAACAGAATGGCCTGTCCTGGCATCTGCACTGCATGAAATCACTTTGAAGAGCTATCAATGCATCTTGGAATTTTTTGTCAACCTTTTCAATGGCCTCTCCAGAAGATATTATATCCAAAGTGGATTCAGCGAATAATCTAGTTGAAAATTTGATTTTCAGAGCATTTGAAATCTGATTGTGAATGACGCTTGATAGATAAGCATTTTCAAACATCTCCAAATCCAAAGCCATTGCCAAAATCAATACCTTCAGCTTGTCATATTTGTCCTTTTTCTTATACATCGGGGACAAACCCACATATCTCTTTAAATAATTATAGTCATTCAATGTATTTTTAATGAATTCTGCCTCTTCGATTGATAAAAATGAAACAGAAGTGGCCCTTCCATATTTTGTTACTTCCAGTTTATTGTTTGCAGTGATGTTTATTAATCCCAAATCTTCCATTTCATCAATGGCTATTTTTATGCTAATTGGAACATCAATATCATTATAGAAACGATTCAGTTCATCCTTGGATTTGATTGAAGTTGATGAAATATCTGCCAGTATCTGCTCATAGGCTGACTCTTCATCATATTCAATGTAGACGTCTTCGCTGTTGCTTTCCAATAGCTCCAATGCCATTGCCTCTTCCGATTCTCCTGCAAAATCATTTCCAACTTCAGGAAGCAAGTAGACTATACCTCGGTCATGATAGGATGGTCTTCCTGCACGTCCAAGCATCTGCGAAAACTCATTGGGATTAATCCATTTGTTTCCCATGACCAATGAATCGAATATTACCTGTGAAGCCGGAAAGTCAACCCCTGCCGCAAGAGCCGCAGTTGTGACAACACATGATATCTTTCCCTTGTCAAAGTCCTTTTCTATCTTTTCTTTTTTATAATAGGAAAGTCCTGCATGGTAAGCTTGGGCGTTGACCCTTTTATTGGTTAGGTAATTTGCAATCTGATGGGTCTTGCGCCTGGAATTTGTAAAAATGATAGTCTGTCCCCTAAAGCCCTTTTTGGATTTGGTGTTGTATTCCCTTTGAACCAATTTAAGCATCAGGTAACGTTTTTGGGATTCGTTTCTTGTATAGACCAAATGCCTTTCAAGAGGAACAGGCCGTTCGTCGTATTTAACCAGCTTCATGTTGAATTCAGAAGCTAAAAATTCAGGATTTTTAACGGTTGCAGACAATCCGATAATCTGTGTTTTAGGATAGAGATTCTTTAGCCTTTTAATCAAACCGTTCAAGCGTGTTCCACGGTCTTCATCATCAATCATGTGGATTTCATCTATCAGGACAACCCCTAAATTGGACAGTGATGATGAATTGCCGTTTCTTAAAAGATAATCGATTCCTTCATAAGTTGCAACCACAATGTCTGATGCGGAAATATCGGAATCAGGAAAATTAAGCTCTCCTTTTGCCTTTACACGATTCCTTCCAACCTTAATGGCCACCTTCAATCCGAGTTTGGAATATTTCTTTTTAAAATCCCTGTATTTTTGGTTTGCAAGAGCGACAAGAGGAGTCAGAAAAATGAATTTCTTGCCTTTTAACGCTTCAGTTATACCGGCAAGTTCCCCAACCAATGTCTTTCCGGAACCGGTTGCACTTACTACAAGCAGGTCTTCCCCCTTAAGGAGCCCTTCCTTGATTGCAAGGTATTGAACTGGCAACAATTTTGTGTTTCCTGAATCCAAAAGCACCTGCTTGAACTCATATGGAATCTTGAGCCTTTTCATGTCAATTGGTGGAATTATGTGTCTAGGTTTTCTTGTCTTATCAAACAATGTCAATTTCCTGTTCTTTAAAGGATCAAAATGAGGGTCCAAAACTGATAAAGTCTTTTCCAGATCTTCAGTCTTTTCCAAAGTCTTTTTAAGGTTCCTGAAAATCTTTTTATCGAATCCCTGAAGCTTGATTTCCTGTTTTATGGTGTCCAGCGCACAATCCTTGCAGATTAATTGATTATGGTATTTATAGGAATATGAAGAGTTTACGATGGTGATGTTTCCTTCATATGCACAGTAATCGCAGACCTGAGTGCGCCTTACCTTAATGTTAAGGGATTTCAGGAAGTTTTCTACCTTCTGGTCTTTAGTGGCTAAAAAAACAGCCTGTGAACGCAAGAGTTTAATGACCTCTCCGGGAGGCACCAGCTTTTCATTCAAAGTGGAGTTGTCCTTGAAATTATAATCTGCAACAAATCTTGAAATGGATAATGAGTCACCATCCTCCGTGAATTTGATGTTTCCTACAAATTCCGGTTCCCTTTTATGATTCAGAGCACCTTTTGGAGAACCTATTGGATATAATCTCCACTGTTTTTTTATCTTTTTTAAAACCAGCATTAATAATATTATATCTTTGATTGTTAATAAATTTTAAAAAAAATAGATAAATTTGATTATTCGATATAATCAAATCTGGTTTCCAAAACAATAATCAATGCAAAAGCGATTATTGCAACAATAACGCAAGGCAGTAACGCTGCAACATTTAAGCTAACTGAATTAATAATCTCAACACCCGGAACTTTTAAAGACCCGAGCATTACACCAATGAGAAATGCCATTGTCACTTCTTCATGGTTTTTAAGCAGATAATTGAGTATTTTGGAAAATCCAAGTATTCCTATGAGTGCACCAACAACAAACACTATTATTTCTGTGAAATGAAACTGGTGAAGTGCATTCAACATGTATTTGTACTGTCCTAATAACAGCAATAAGAATGAGCCTGAAATTCCCGGCAAGATCATTGCACAGATGGCTATCATACCAGAAATAAATATTACCAATAATGAGTGATTTGCGGCTATTGGGTTTAAGCTTACAAATATGAAAGTAAGAACAGCACCTATCAAAGCAAATACTATGTTTTTCAAGTTGATTTCATTGAGTTTTTTGAATAATATCACTGCAGAAGCTATAATCAATCCCAAAAAGAATGAATATGTCAAAGCTGTGTGAACATCCATACAGTAAGTAACGACTTTTGCCAAAGTCAGGAATGCGACACCGATACCTAGTATAAGAGGTATGAAAAATTTAAAATCGATTTCATCGAATAATTGTGTTACAAAGCCGTTGAAATCCCCTTTCAAAAGAGGTTTTACAAATCCAAAGCGGATTTTACTGATTGCTTCAACCAAATGAGCATAAATTCCTGTAATCAATGCAATTGTTCCACCAGAAACACCTGGAACAATATCAGCAGAACCCATAAGGACTCCACGAATAAATATTAAAAAAGCTTCCTTGATATCAAAACTCAAAATCATCACCTATAAAGATAATTAGTTTAACCTACATTAAATAAGTTTTTAAAAAAAAGAAAAAAAGTAGAATAATTCAAAGGAATTATTCTTTGTTGAATGGTTGTGGGAGTTCACAAACTCCACTGTCTTTTGCAAGATATGCGTAAGCGAATGCCGCACAGATTGCACCGAGAATCGGTCCGACCAGATAAATTGGGAAGAATCCCCAGAGGTTTTGACCTCCTAGAATCATATCCATCAAGTATGGTCCGAATGTACGTGCAGGGTTGATTGAAGCACCTGTGAATGCACCCAATACCACAATTACTGCTGTTACGGTCATACCAATTGATATTCCTGCAAAGCCCGGTTCCGCTTTCTTGTCAACAGCAACACCCATAATGACCATCATAAGGAAGAATGTGCCTAAAAATTCAGCAAACATTGCCTGCATGTATCCGACACCCAAACCGGGAGCGGTAGCACCTAGTCCGCCGACAGTTACTGCCGGAGCGCCAAGGCACAGGAACAGACAAAGGCTTGCCAAACATGCGCCGACCACTTGTGCAACTATATAATAAAGACTGTCAACCAAATCAATGTTTTTGGTTACAAGTAGCCCTATGGTTACAGCTGGATTCAAGTGTGCGCCAGATATCCTACCAAATGCATAAATACATATCATTACAGTTAGACCAAATGCCAAAGCAATGGCAATCCAGTCGCCCAAACCTCCCAAAATACCGATTCCGACATTTGCCGAATCAATGCTTTGGGATACCAAAAGTGTTACAACTGCAGACCCTGTACCGAAAAATACAAGGAAAAATGTTCCCAGAAGTTCTGCAAAGAATTTTTTTCTAATGTTACAGGTCATATTAACTCACCTATACAGCTTCTCTCCATTGACAGTATTCATGTTTATTGTCCACAAGTGAAGCAGCAGCACAGTTTTTACAACCTCTTACAGGAGATCCTGGTGCTTCCTTATTAAGTGCAATAATATTTGTCATCATTGTTGCTGTAATTGGTTCTGAAGTTAATAGACATGGGTAGTCTGCTAATCTCATAAGTGATGAGAATCTTACTGTAATTGCGCATGCAGGATAAGTGTATCTTTGTGGATTCATTACTGTTTCGTTTTCTAAAATTGGACTTAAGTCAACTGCAAATCCACTGATTTTTGGCACTAATTCTCCACCAGTGCCTGCTCTGAATTTACGAGCTCCGCTGATTGCATTAAATCCTCTGTAAATCATATCCATGAAGTCACAGTTGTGTAATTCAGCAGCTGCACCTCTAGTAGGATATTGTTGCACAAAGTTGTGGAATCTTTTAGAGAATAAATCTACAACCATCGGTGCATTGAATCCGTCAAGTTCTAAAATAAATTCAGTAGCACATGCAGATGAACCAGTAGCTAATTTGAGCACATCAAATTCAGATTTATAATTGTCTAAATTGGATTTTAAAGTTGAACCAATTACTTCAGCGGTCGCTTGTACAATAGCTAAAGTCACATCATCCTTACACATGTTGTAGGTGGATTGACCAATGTGGTGTCCGATATCACCAACACAGTATGCAGGAACTGTTACAATGTTACCGTAATGCACTCCATCATCCATTGCAGCTTTTACAACAGATGTCATTGCCTTTTTATATTTGTTCATATAGTCTCTTACATCAAATGAGGAATGATTAGCATCATCCATCAATGTACCTTGTCCTTCAATAGGAGTCTTGTAAATCATTTGCAAAGCTGCGATTTCCTTTTCAGTTGCTTCAGCAGCAGTTGCACCAGCTTCAATAGCGTTAGCAAATGCATCTCCAACACCATATGAAGTGTTCATACCCCATGATTTTGCAGATAAAATAGCTTGTTTGTGAGCTACTGGAATGTCAGTTTTTTGTAAGATTTGATTTACCACATTACTGGTACTTCCAGGCATTAATGCAAAGTCAACAACACAGGTAGGACCATAAAATCCACCATATCGCCTAATGGATTCTTTAGCGATTAATGCTTCATTATCTGCAATTGCTTCAATGAATTTATCTAAACTGTCTGCAAATTCACCATCTTCTTCACATAAGATTTCTAAAACAGGAGGAGTTTGGAAGTGTTCAATGAATGGGTCATCTTCACATTTTAAAGTGTCTGTAATGGAAGATAGAATTTCATAGTGGTTTTTTACAGATTCTTTGTGTAGATTAATTACTGATTCTGCTTGGCCATCTGCAGCTTTCATGCCGGCTACTGCATCAGCATAAGGCTTAGCGTCAGTAATTTTAAAGTCATTATACCTATTTTCTGATATAACTGCAACGTCAGCTTTTTGAGCCGCCATTGCCTCGTTAATCATTTTTTCATATAACTCTCTCATTTTAATCACCTAGGCAACAAAGGGCAAATTAATAAATATCCGCCCTCAGCTAATAATAAATTCTTCACCATATTATTTATATTTACTTAAAAAATTCCTTTAATTGGAAAAAATAAATGATAATGTTTAATTATATAAAAAATTAGTGAATGAAATAGTAAAATAAAAAATCAATAATAAAAGACTGGAATCATAAAAAAAATAAAAATTAAATAGTGTAGAAGAAATTTACTTTCCAATATCTTCTACCAACTCTTTTGCATAAGGAGTTATATTCTCATTGAGCATGCGCTCCAAGAACTGGCCTGTATAAGTTCCTGCTTCAGCAATCTCTTCAGGTGTTCCTGTAGCTATCACTTCACCTCCTCCATCACCGCCTTCAGGACCAAGGTCAATGATATGGTCTGCGGTTTTGATAACATCCAGGTTATGCTCAATAACAACAACGGAATTTCCTGCATCAGTCAATCTGGCTAAAACTTCTAAAAGCCTTTTGATGTCTGCAAAATGAAGACCAGTTGTTGGTTCATCCAAAATGTATAATGTTTTGCCTGTGCTTGTTCTTGAAAGTTCTTTTGCAAGCTTGATTCTTTGAGCTTCCCCACCGGAAAGTGTTGTTGCAGGTTGACCTATTTTCATATAGCCCAATCCGACATCATACAAAGTCTGAAGTTTTTTAGTGATTTTAGGAATGTTTTCAAAGAATTCCAAAGCTTCCTCAACGGTCATTTCGAGGACTTCATAGATATTTTTACCTTTATATCTTATATCCAAAGTCTCTTCATTGTATCTTTTACCGCCACAGACTTCACATGGAACATAAACATCCGCTAAAAAGTGCATCTCGATTTGGACAATTCCATCACCTGTACATGCTTCACATCTTCCTCCTTTTACATTGAAAGAGAATCTTCCAGGTTTATATCCTCTTGCTTTAGATTCAGGAGTGTTTGCAAAAAGATCACGGATATCAGTAAATACTCCTGTGTAAGTTGCAGGATTAGATCTAGGAGTTCTTCCAATAGGCTTTTGGTCGATTGCAATTACCTTGTCAATGTTTTGCAATCCTTCAATTTCCTTGTATTTGCCCGCAAATGTGAATTTATGAGCCAATTTTCCTTTAGCGCCCTTGTATAATATTTCATTAATCAGACTGCTTTTACCTGAACCGCTTACACCGGTAACGCAAGTGAACTTGCCTAACGGAATTTCAACATCGATATCCTTCAGGTTATTCTGTTCAGCACCGATAATTTTAATAAATTTGCCGTTGCCTTCACGCCTTTTTTCAGGAATGTCAATCTTTTTGACTCTTGAAATATACTGGCCTGTTATTGAATCAGGATTATTCATTATGTCAAGAGGAGTTCCCTGAGCAACGATTTTACCACCATGCTCACCGGCTCCAGGACCAATATCAACTACATGGTCCGCTGACAGGATGGTTTCCTCATCGTGTTCAACGACAACTAAAGTATTTCCCAAATCCTTAAGCCTTTTTAATGCTTCAATCAGCTTTATATTGTCTCTTTGATGGAGTCCTATACTAGGTTCGTCAAGAATGTACAATACTCCAACCAAACCGGAACCTATTTGTGTTGCCAAACGGATTCTCTGCGCTTCTCCACCGGATAATGTACCTGAAGACCTTGACATTGACAAATAATCAAGTCCAACTTCAACTAAAAAGCTTAAACGCTCCTTAATTTCCTTTAAAACTTCTTTTGCAATGAAATTTTCCCTTTCCGTAAGTTCCAAATCCTGGAAGAACTGATAAGAATCCTTAATAGGTAAGTCACAAACGTCAATAATTGATTTTCCACCGACGGTAACTGCCAAAACTTCAGGCCTTAGACGCTTTCCACCACAAACATGGCATTTTCTGTCGCTCATGAACTTTGAAAGGTATTTTCTGGAATAGTTAGACTTAGTTTCAATGTATAATCTTTCCATTCTTGGAATGACACCTTCAAATTTACGGTTGACCATATAAGACTTGTTTCTTCTTTTGAATGTGAAAGCTATCTTATCTTTGCAGCCGTACAGTATGGTGTTTTGATATTCACCATCCAATTCCTCAAACGGCACATCCATGCTGAAATTGAAGTGCTTGGATACTGCTTCAAGCATTTGATAATAATAATTCTCTCTTTTAGATGATTTGGACCATGGCGCAATAGCTCCTTCATTTAAAGTCAAAGTTTTATCCGGAACAATCAAATCAGGATCAATTTCCATTTTTGAACCTATACCATTACATTCAGGACATGCACCTTGAGGAGCGTTGAATGAAAACATCCTTGGGGTCAATTCCTCGAAATTGATGCCACAGTCAACACATGCAAAGTGTTCGGAATATTTCTTTTCATATTCCTCTTCGCCGTTGTCAAATAATACTGTAATCAAACCGTCTGCAAATTCAGCGGCTGTTTCCAGGGAGTCAACAAGCCTTCTTTTGAAGTCGACATCCTTTCTGATTTTCAATCTGTCAACAACAACATCAATACTGTGCCTGTAAGTCTTTGGAAGGTCTATGTCCTCTTCCAAATCCCTTATTTCATCATCAACCCTGACTCTCACAAACCCTTTGTTTCTCAAATCCTCCAAAACATCCTTGTGCTGGCCTTTCTTATCCCTTACAACTGGAGACAATATTTGGATTTTAACTCCTTCGCCCTCTTCAATGATGCTTTCTCCAATCTGACCAATGGTTTGTTGAGAGATTTCCTTTCCACAATTCGGACAGTGAGGAATTCCTATTCTTGCATACAATAATCTTAAGTAATCATAAATTTCAGTAATTGTACCTACAGTGGACCTTGGGTTTTCCCTTGTGGTTTTCTGGTCAATTGAAATTGCTGGAGACAATCCTTCAATTGATTCCATTTCCGGTTTTTTCATTTGCCCTAAAAATTGCCTTGCATAAGCCGACAATGACTCCACATATCTTCGCTGTCCTTCAGCGTAGATTGTATCAAAAGCCAGTGATGACTTACCAGACCCACTAAGCCCTGTAATTACAATGAATTCATCGCGGGGAACACTTACATCAATATCCTGCAGATTGTGCTCACGTGCACCCTTGATGACAATTTGTTTTTTAGATTCATCAGCCATAATTATCGCCTAAAAAAATTAGTTATATTAATATAGAACAAACTCCTTTATAAAATATTTCAGAGAGCACATGAAAACTAAAAATGTCATGTGAAATCCGGAAATTATTTGTCCATTCCTTTTAATGCATAAAGCTTGTTTCTCAAATCTGCTGCCCTTTCAAAGTCAAGTCTTGAAGCCGCATCCTTCATGTCCTTTTCCAAATCACGAATCAGCAGGCGAAGTTCATCCTTAGGCATTTTTTCAATGTCTGCACCGCGGACCTTGTATTTTTTATCTTCTTCAGCAAGCTTTTCTTTTAAAGTCCTTTGGGTTGATTTTGGAGTTATTCCATGGACTTCATTGTATTTCATTTGCAGTTTGCGCCTTTTAAGTGTAGTGTCATAAGCCTTTTGAACGGAATCTGTCATCTCATCCACATACATGATTACGCGTCCGTTGACGTTTCTTGCAGCCCTTCCAATTGTCTGAATCAGTGAGGTTTCATTCCTTAGGAATCCCTCTTTATCAGCATCCAAAATAGCTACAAGAGACACTTCAGGCAAATCCAACCCTTCCCTCAACAGGTTAACTCCAACCAAAACATCGAATTTTCCACGTCTTAAATCATCTACAATATCTATCCTTTCCAATGTATCGATTTCAGAGTGCATATACCTTACTTTAACTCCGATTCTTGCATAATAATCAGTTAAATCCTCTGCCATCCTCTTAGTCAATGTAGTGACCAATACCCTTTCATCCTTTTCGGCGGTCAATTTGACTTCCTTAAGCAGGTCTTCAACCTGACCTGTCACAGGCCTTATCAGCACTTCCGGATCCACCAGTCCTGTCGGCCTGATAATCTGTTCGACGACATTCCTTGATTTTGCAAGCTCATATGGGCCAGGTGTTGCAGATACGTAAATGACCTGATTTACAGATGATTCGAATTCGTCGAACCTTAATGGTCTGTTTTCTTTTGCTGAAGGCAACCTGAATCCATGCTCGACCAAGGTCTCCTTACGTGCACGGTCCCCATTATACATTCCTCTGATTTGAGGAACTGTTACATGGGACTCGTCGATTATTGTTAAAAAGTCATCCGGAAAGTACTTTAACAATGAGTATGGCTTTTCACCCCAGGTACGGCCGGACAGGTGCATTGAATAGTTTTCTACGCCAGGACAGTATCCCATTTCCTGAAGCATTTCTATATCGAATCTGGTCCTTTGCTCCAGCCTTTGGGCTTCCAATAGCTTACCCATCGCATTCAGTTCATTCAATCTTTCTTCAAGCTCTTCGGATATCTTTGAAATTGCAGTATCCATCTTGTCCTGACCTACTACAAAGTGCTTTGCAGGGAAAATCATATACCTTTGAAGGGATTCCTTTTTCCTGCCTGTCACATTATCAATCAGGCTGATTGCATCAATCTCATCACCAAAGAGTTCAATCCTGATAGGTGGTGTTCCATGAACCGGATTGATTTCAATGACATCTCCCCTGACCCTGAATTGTCCTCTGTCAAATTCAATGTCATTGCGTTCATATTGCATAAAAATAAGTCGGGATACGATTTCAGACCTGTCATAAATATCCCCAACAGATATTCCAAAAGCAAATTCACCATAATCCTCAGGCGAACCGATACCGTAAATGCAGCTTACGCTGCTTACTACAATTACATCATCCCTTGACAGGAGAGACTGTGTAGCGGAGTGCCTCATTATATCTATGTCATCGTTTATTGAAGCCTCCTTATCAATGAATGTGTCTGTTCTTGGCACATAAGCTTCCGGCTGATAGTAGTCATAATAGCTGACAAAATATTCTACCGCATTGTCCGGGAAGAATTCCTTAAACTCTTCATATAGCTGTGCTGCTAATGTCTTGTTATGTGAAATAACCAGAGTGGGCTTTTGAACATTTTCAATGACATTTGCCATTGTAAACGTTTTTCCAGAACCTGTCACTCCTAAAAGAGTCTGATTCTTTAAGCCGTCATTGATTCCATCAGATAGAGATTTGATTGCTTTTGGCTGATCGCCTAGTGGTTTATATGGAGATTTTAATTTGAATTCCTTCATACTATCTACTTGTCAATAGAAACATTAAAGCTGATGTGAATGTAGCTTGGCGCACAGCAAGGCACTACCCTGTCATCCCTTAGGGTCAACTTTCCATAACTCTTCAATTCCTTTTCCAGATCCTTTATTATATTTGGAACAACAGCAGTATTATACACCTTAAGTGAACCTAAAAATACAGTTTTTGCAGCCATATTCATGACAGAAACACTGTCTAAAATTTCATTTTCCCCATGCTTTGCTAAAATAGCATTGGATTTATCAACAAGTTCCTTTTTGATTGTTTCCTTATCCATTTTATTCCCTCAATGCATCTGCAATACTTTTTGCAAGAGATACACGTGAAGTGTCTGAAGAAAGACTGTTGGTACCGATTATTTTTCCGGCTCCGGCAGCATAAATTCTAGTGGCGCCGTTATTGGTTAGAATCGGATGCACACAGCAAACGTCCACTGCGGAAGCTCCATATTGTTTTAAAATATTGATTGCATTAACAATGGTTCCTCCAGTAGCTATGATATCATCAATGATAATGGCATGCATGCCTTTTACTGAATCTATGTTAACAGTGTTTTCGCTTTCACTGTCACATCTTACGTCCACAATCCTTGTTTCCACTTTATCTGGACCTAAACGTACTTTAGTCAAATAGGTGCAGTCACATCCTATGATTTCGGAAATCTCCTGTGCAAATCCATATGCTCCTTTATCCGGAGCAATAATCAATGGTTTTTCGTTTGATTTTTTGAAAATCTTCTTGTTGAGATATTCAGCTATTGCAGGCATCGCTGAAAGGTTTCTTGCAGGAATATCAAAGAAGTTCAATACGCATTCCTCATGGATATTGAATGTTATGAATTCATCAGCACCTGCAGCTTCTATCAAGTTACAAATGATTTTGGCAGAGACTGATTCCCCATCCTTGAAACGTTTCTCCTGTCTGGCGTAACCTAGATATGGAACTACAACTTTAACCTTCTTGGCTCCCAAGTCCTTGAGAGTAGACACGATAAACATCAGTTCCATCAAGTTTTCATCCTGAGGATAGCCTGTTGACTGAATAACGGTTACTTCATCCTCGATTTGACCATCGATTCTCAAATATCTTTCTCCATCTGGAAACTTCTTAGTTTCAACATAACATATCTCTTCACCTAGTTCTTTAGCAACATGTGAAGCTAAATCCTGTGAAGCTGAACCACCAATAATCATGATATCACCAAAATAATTTATATGTAATTATATGTGTTTTTAATAGAATAAAAAAGTTAAGTATTAATATTAGAAAATGCACTAATAGATAATTATGAAAAAATTAACCGCAATTGTAATAGCAATCCTACTGCTGTTTGGTGTTTTTTTAGCATCAACAATAGTCAGCCCAGTATTAATTGTTGCTGAAGATGCAGAAGAAGATGCAAGTATAGATATGGCTGCTCGCTTTGGATTAACTGGATTTGAATGGGTTTATCCTGGAAGTTCCGTTAATGCCGCAGGTCAAACCTTACACAATGTCCATATAGACCATCCTGAAAATCCTTATGGAGCCGCCCGTGAAATAATGGAATATTCATATCACGTATCTCCTCATGTAATCGTTAGTGTGAACAATGATGCTGCCCAAGCCATATTCGGCATGTCTATCGTGGATGATATCCGTGCAAACGATGCGTACAATGGTTATGCCGGTAACGAAAACGTTCCTGGAACTATGGACAGAGGAGATGCTATGGAAACTGCAATGACAAATAACGGAATGAACGTGCTTCAAGTTCCTTTACAGATTTTACTTGGAAACATCACATTCCACTTTGCATGATTTCCTTTTTTTCTTTTTTTAATGAGTATAAATATAAAATGACAGGGAAATTCCTATCAATGAAATAATCAACTGTATTATTCCGTGCTTTTTAATTTTGCCGACTGGAGACTGTATCAAGTAAAACGGCAGGAAAAACCCGAAGAAAGTAAAAGCACTAATGGCCGCATACTTAAAAAACAGATTTAACATTATTCCTCCCCATGATAAAAAAATAGTAATTATATAAGTGATTAGAATTGCTGTCTTATTGATTTTGATGTCCTCTTGCCTGTAAACAAAAACCTGCTTAGGCTTTAATCCTTCAACTAGAGGTGTGCCGCATTTGGCGCAATAATCGTAATCATCTTGATTTTGAAATCCACAGTTTTTACAAATTCTAGTCATTAGTTAAAGTTAATATTTTTTAATATAAATTATTTTTCTAAAACCATTGCAATTTCTTTAAACTGTTCGCCGAGATAGTTCGTATTCTCCAAGTCTGTGTAATATCTGAAACCCAATTTTTCCAGAACCCTCTTTGACTGTGAATTCTCAATCCTATAAGTTGCATAAATCTGCTTTATATCCAACTCATCGAAGGCATGGCGGATTATTTCCCGGGATGCCTCAACGACCAATCCACGACCCCAGTACTCTTCGCCAATCCAATAGCCAAGCTCGGCTGATCCGTCTCCCCAATAATGATTTCCATCAGGATGAATCAAAAGCCCTACACATCCAATAGTTCTTTCATCTAAAGTGATTGCATAAGTTTCCTTTTTAGCAAAAACAGTTTTTATAATAGTCAGACTATCCTCAACACTTTCATGAGGTGGCCAACCTGCAATGGGACCTATCTTTGGGTTTTTGGCAAAATGATACAGTGATTCCGCATCGCCTTCCTCCCAGGGCCTCAAAATTAAATTTTCAGTTTTAAAAATCATAAAAAAAATAAGTTAAAAGGGAACTATCCCTTTATTTCATTGCTTTTTCTACTGCAACAGCTACTGCTACGCTTGCACCAACCATTGGGTTGTTTCCCATACCGATAAGACCCATCATTTCTACGTGAGCCGGTACGGAAGATGAACCTGCAAATTGAGCGTCAGAGTGCATTCTTCCAAGAGTATCTGTCATACCGTAAGAAGCAGGACCCGCCGCCATGTTATCAGGGTGCAAGGTTCTTCCGGTTCCTCCACCGGATGCAACTGAGAAGTATTTTTTACCTTGTGCTATGCATTCTTTTTTATATGTTCCAGCTACAGGATGCTGGAAACGTGTTGGATTGGTTGAGTTACCTGTAATTGATACGTCAACACCTTCCAAATGCATGATAGCAACGCCTTCCCTTACATCGTCAGCACCATAGCATCTTACTTTTGCCCTTTCACCGTCTGAATATGCCTTTTCGCGAACCACTTTTACTTCACCGGTAAAGTAATCGAATTCAGTCTGGACATAAGTGAAACCGTTTATTCTAGAAATTATTAATGCAGCATCTTTTCCAAGACCGTTTAAGATGACTCTTAAAGGCTTTTCCCTTACTTCATTAGCGGAATTTGCTATTCCTATTGCTCCTTCTGCAGCTGCAAAACTTTCGTGACCTGCAAGGAATGCGAAACATTCACTTTCATCGCTTAAAAGCATTGAAGCAAGGTTTCCATGACCTAAACCTACTTTTCTATCATCAGCTACACTTCCAGGAATGCAAAATGCCTGAAGTCCTTCACCGATTGCTTTAGCGGCGTCTGATGCTTTCACACATCCTTGTTTTATTGCAATTGCGGCACCGAGAGTGTATGCCCAGCATGCGTTTTCAAAACAAATTGGCTGAACGCCCTTTACGATTTCATAAGGGTCAAATCCTTTGTCAAGACAAATCTGTTTTGCCTCTTCAAGGTCTTTGATATCATACTTTTCTAAAACAGGAATGATTTGATCGATTCTTCTTTCATAACTTTCAAATAAACTCATAATATCACTCCTTTCTCGGATCTATTTTTTTAACTGCATCATCAAATCTTCCATATTGACCTGTAGCCTTTTCAATCGCTTCTAGAGGGTCAACACCATCTTTGATTGCATCCAACATCACACCTAGGTTAATGTATTTGTATCCGATTATCTCATTATCATCATCAAGCCCTATTTCAGTAATGTAACCTTCGGTCAATTCCAGATATCTTGGGCCTTTTTCTTTTGTAGAATAAATTGTTCCGACCTGGCTTCTGTGGCCTTTTCCCAAATCTTCAAGTCCGGCACCTATCTGAAGGCCGCCTTCTGAAAATGCTGATTGGGTTCTTCCGTAAACAATTTGTAAGAATAATTCACGCATTGCTGTATTGATTGCATCGCAGACCAAATCTGTATTCAAGGCTTCAAGGATTGTTTTTCCAACAAGTATCTCTCCAGCCATTGCAGCTGAATGTGTCATGCCTGAACATCCTAAAGTTTCAACCAATGCCTCTTCAATGATTCCGTCCTTAACGTTTAATGTTAACTTGCAGCATCCTTGTTGCGGCGCACACCAACCGATACCATGAGTAAATCCTGAAATATCGGAGATTTCCTTTGATTTAACCCATTTCCCCTCTTCAGGAATTGGAGCAGGACCGTGATTTGCCCCTTTGCGAACAGGACACATGTTCTCTACTTCAGTTGAATATATCATCTTTTACATCCTCAAAAATTTTTAAAGTTTAACCATGTAAATATTTAGAATTAATATTAATTAAAATTATTTATAGTTAAAAAATTAGAAAAAAGGAATTAATTCCTATTAAATTCAATGATTTTTTCATTATTCAACTTTTTCTTTGCGATTATGCCTATTAACATTATTATTAGGAAATAAGCCACCAATAGGTTTGGATACAGATATCTGTTATCCTGAATAGGTGTTGAAAAGAAAATAATTGCTATATTGATTAAGTTCGGCAAGTAAATCATGAATATCTCCTTGGATCTTGTTATAAGATATATAGCCCCTACAAGAATGAATGACAGGTACATATAGAATGCGGGACTATTGAACAGGGAATCCAATATGAGATTATGCTTAAACATCTCAATATAATTATTGAGCGAATCGAATTGGCTTGTTCCTATGTTTTTCGAGGATACATTTTCAAAGTCAGTCATGTTGAAAGTTGGATGGTTTGAGAAGTATCTGTTTTTGTCAAGCTCCAAATTAACATAATACTGTTCTCCAACCCATGAATCATCTCTTGTAACATCCCATACAATCGGAGAAGCGCCGAAAAGATATTTTATGAAATGATCAGGATTCTGAATGGAATACTTGATTGCCATGTCCCTATAGGTTGACTTGTCATGATCAAAAACCGACTTATTCGACATGAAGTAGATATGGTCTGAAAAAGTAATCTGATAATTGTCCTTGATTGTTCTTTCATTCATTAATTTATGAAGAGCTGTGCTGTCCTGCGGGGTTAATGTAAGATTCAAGTCATAATCCGCCAGCATATGTGATGCCTTAGCATAAATTGGAGCCTTTTGATTGTTTGTAACATCAAAAGCAACATTCAATGAAGCAATCAATAATATAAATACTACAGTCAATGAAACGATAATGACTATTGTTTTTAGGTTATACTTCTTCCTGAAGAAATATGCTGTCAGAATAATTAATGAAATTACAATAATATGAAAACCATTCGGCCTTAATCCGACTATGAATGCCATTACCAAAGGCATAATTATTAGAAATTCCGTCCTTACCTCTCCTTTTTTATCCAATAATACTGCGATTAAAAAAGTAAACAGCAGGAAATAATAACCGAAGAGGATATCCTTCAGGAGAGTTATTGAAAATACGGCATTGATTGGAATCAGGCAAATGATTAAAGTAAACAATACCTGCACAATGAATAACCTTGAAATTCCATTGGCATTTTCGCCTTCATAACGAAAATGGTTACAAATCATCATCCAAATCACTGAAAAGGTCAAAATCTGGAATATGCAAACAGATACTGGACTTGGATAAATCTTTAGAAGAACCATTTCAATGAATGTATGGAAAAAGGGATGCCAATTAGTGAAATGATGGCTTGCTATTTGATGAAATTGATTAAATGAGTCATATCTCAAGATACCTGGGTCAAATACCCATAAATAGTATGAGAATATAATTACAGGGATTAAAAAGATTATCAAATCCTTGTAATTCAATTTCGAGTAGTAGTGTTTTAAACTCACTTTATTCAAATTCAATTCCATGAAAACACTTTGGCATCTATTCAATATAATCCTATCTAATTTGAAAAAAATTTATGACATATGAAAAAAAATAATAATTTCAAAATAATTATATTTAACCATGAAGGTTAAGGATGGAATTATCGGTTTAGTAGTCGGCGATGCATTAGGCGTTCCTGTTGAATTCCAATCAAGATACAGCTTAAAAATGAATCCCGTTGAGGGCATGATTGGGCATGGAACACACAATCAGCCTGAAGGAAGCTGGTCTGACGATACATCAATGACATTGGCCACAATGGCAAGCATTGTAAATAAAAATGCTATTGACTATGAAGACATCATGAAAGAGTTCTGCAATTGGTTTTTGAATGACAAATATTGTCAAAAAGAACAATTTGACATAGGCATTGCAACCCAGGCAGCATTGATTAAATATCAAAATGGCGCTCCTGCATTGGAATGCGGAGGTACTGGAGATCGAGACAATGGAAACGGTTCCCTTATGAGGATTTTGCCGTTGGCCTACATTCCGGATATAGATTATGAAACAATTGAAAACATCTCCGCAGTGACACATGCACACAAAAGGTCAAGAATAGCTTGCGTGTTATATGTTGAAATTGCCAAATCCATGCTTGAAAATGAAGGTTTTTCTATTGCGGAGCATATTGAAATCGCAAATGAGAAAATTCAGGGTTACTACAAGGATGAACCGGAATTGAAACATTTCAAAAGAATATTTGAAGATGATTTGGATAATGAGGACGAAATCAGCAGCAAAGGATACGTAATATACACTTTCGAAAGCGTCATATACTGTCTAAAGAACACCTCCAACTATAAGGATGCGGTTTTAAAAGCTGTCAATTTAGGTGAGGATACCGATACCGTTGCCGCCATCTGTGGAGGGCTTGCGGGAATTTATTATGGATTTGATGATATCCCTATAGATTGGATTGATGCGATTCCTCAAATTGATAAGGTGCTTTCATTATGTGAAAAATACGAGGCATTTTGTAATGAATATTAAAGAAACTATTAAAAATATTAGGGCTTCCTGCGATAATTATGTAGACCCTGAGCTGGTAGCCACAGTCATCCATGAAAATTACTACATGGGTTCGAACAACATTGATGAGTTCGAAAGCTATGACGTCAAAAGCGAAGACAGCTATGAAGAAAAAATCCTAAAAATTCTAGAACATGAACATGTCTTTCTAGCCATCGGAATGTATGCATTCATACCTGTAATAAACGAATGTGACATCTATTCCAAAAAGGACTACAATATCAAATTGATACAGGAAGAATTCGACAGATATGCAAATGAAAAAGAAAGGATCTTTGGAATTTTAATTAAAAAGGATTCCGATGAATTCATTATAGGAAGCACTGATTTATGCAGATGCAACATTGATGCAGCCTTCAAGCCTATTGAAAAAAGCGATTTTGACTTTTATAAAAAATTAGAAGAGATTATAGATGAATTCATCATCTATTAATCATTTTTTTCTTTATTTCTTCCCACATTGCCTGCTCTTCACCACAGCCAGTCATGATAACATAATCATAGTCAGAATCATGTGCCAATTCTGTTAATTTCTCAATTCTGACACCCATCTCATCATAGCTTAACGGGTAAAACTCGGCATCAGGATACTCTTTTTTAATTATTTCATAATACTCTTTGGCCTTTTCAATGGATTTTCTTCCAGGAACGACAATTACATGTGCAGGATTCATGCTTTTTACAACTTCAAAATGGTCATTGAAGATTTCCTCTTCATCCACATCAGGTGTTGTGTAAATGAATTCCAAAGGACCGTCAACGAACTGGTTCATGAACATAGCATTGATTTTGATGGCATCACCGTTGTCTCCCTGTCCGAGACCGACATATTTGCCTCCGATGTCAACCACTTCGAATCTTCCAGGAGGAATGAATGACATGTCCAGGTTATTGAAAATCTCTTTTACTGTCGCTTCAATGTTTTCTACCTTCGGTGTGAAAGTCGCATAAGCAGTAATGGAAGCAAGAGTATTGTAGATATTGTGGAATCCGAACGGAGGTACACTAAGCACCACATTAAATTTGACATTCTGGGATGTTGTGTAATTGAACACGTCTCCTTCAATTGTTAATTTCCATGAATCTGTATTGAATTCTGCGTTTACCAATTTCACATCCGGTTCGGGTCGCTTGAATCCGCATTGGCATGTGTAGACGCCCCTGTGATTCAGGAAATGCTTTGAATAGCTTAAAGGTTGGCCGCATTTAGGGCATTCAATATTTTCCCCTCCAATGTCCTCAACGTTATCCACTTCAATACCATAATAGTTAATGTTTACGTCGCTGGCTTTGTTAAGTCCTATTAAAGCTGTCCTTGGGTCATCTGCATTGGTAACGATAGCTCCCCTTTGCATGCCCTCTGACAGTAATTTTTTGGCTTTGTAGTAATCTTCAAATGGGTTTTTAATTCCCGCAACCTGAGTGTGCTCTTGTGAAATGGTTGTATAGACTACTCCAATAGGATCAATCAATTTCTGAACTGTGTCTGGAATTCCGTAAGTCAAGTTTCTGATACCGTATTCAAATATTCCCATATCCCCTTTTTGAGTCAGAAGGGCTGTTGCAATTGAATTTAGAATATTATTCTCATAGCTTTTTCTTATTTGAATATCATTTGACATTAACTTGATTAAAAGGGTTGTAGTTGTTGTTTTACCGTTGGTTCCTGTAATCAACACGGAACCAATCTTCAAATCAGAAGCCAATTTGGAAATGGACTCCTGACCCCCGATTTTGGTAAATATATGTCCAGGATAGGTTCCACCGCTACCCGGTCCTCTTTTAGCCAGTACACTTACTACTTTTCCAGAAATTTTTGCCATATTATACTTAACAATTCCAACCATGATAAGTATATTATAAATAAATAGTATATATAGTTATATCAAAAAATAAGCTAAATAAATTAAAAAAAAGAAAAAATAAATAGAAATAATCCACTTTAGTTAGTAGTTGGATTATTCATGTTTGTTTGCGGTACTTTTTCAACTACTTTTGAACCGATGTTTTTCATCTTCTTGATTAAAGAGTCTTTTTTGGAACCGCTGATTAAGATATTTTCAAGAACATCACTTAATGTCTCGGTCGGAATGATTTCAATCATGTCTTCGTATTTTTTCTCAATCATGACATCTTTAAGGTTGGATTTAGGAATCAATACCTTTTTCATTCCAGCTTCGGCAGCAGCCTCGATTTTGGCTGTTGCTCCTCCGATAGGCATTACGTCTCCACGAACATTGAGTGATCCTGTTAATGCCACGGTTTGGTCAATAGGGATTTCCTCCACAGCGGAAATGACTGCTGTTGCAATACTTACACTAGCGGAGTCACCTTCCACACCATCGTAAGTTTGGATAAACTGAACGTGAATGTCATAGTCGGAAATGTCCTTATTTGTGTATTTTTTAATCAATGCACTTACATTTTGAACTGATTCCTGTGCAATTTCACCCAATTTACCTGTAGCGATGATTTGACCACCGTTTTTGGATTGTGTCGGTGCAGCTTCAGCAGCGATTGGTGAAACGATTCCGCTTCTGTCTCCAATTACCGCAAGTCCATTTACAAGACCTACCCTTCCACCTTCAGCTGAAACCATACTGTAATCTTTTCTTTGTAAGATTGACCTGTCAGCTATTTGCTGTTCGAGGGTTCTTGCGAATTTCTTAGCTTCAACTACATGAGCTGCAGTAACAAGGTTGTCTCCTTTTTCAATAGCTACATCTCCAGCGGACCTTACTAATCCACCTAAATCCCTGAGCCTTAAAGTCAATGCATTCTGCTTACCTGATCTTCTTTTGGCTTCCATGATGATCTCATCTAAAGCGTCAGGTGCAAAGTGAGGGATTCTTCCATCGTTTTTAACTTCCTGAGCTACGAATTGGACTAATTTTTCCCTGTTTTCTGTAGTGTCATCCATATAATCTTTCATGAATACTTCATAACCGTATCCTCTGATTCTTGACCTCATTGCTATGTGCATTCCTTCAAGAACCTGCAGGTTACCTGATGCGACAAGAACAAAATCACATGGCACAGCTTGGGACCTTACCATTGCCCCACTTGAATTTTCGCTTTGACCAGTGATTGCGTACTGTTTTTCCTGCATTGCGGATAAAAGCTCCTGTTGAGTTTTCATGGACATTGTACCTATTTCGTCAATGTATAAAACTCCTCTGTTAGCCTTATGAATCATACCTGCTTCCACACGTTCATGTGCTGGAGTTCCTAATCCTCCGGATTGGTATGGGTCATGACGTACATCACCTAACAAAGCTCCTGCATGAGCACCGGTTGCATCCATAAATGGTGCAAATCTGGATTCCTCATTGTTTACCAACAATTTAGGAGACATTGTATTGTTTTTAGGCTTGATTTGAATTGAAATAAGTAAAATTAATGCCGCTGCAATAATGGATTCCAACAATCTTCCATACATGAATCCTATTACCAATATTCCACCAATAGCAAACATTGTAATTATTGTCTTACGCTCTTCCTGTCCTTTAGCAGATCCCCTGGTTGCCTTTACGATTTTTTTACCTTCACCTGCAGGAACTGTCCTTACCAATGGATGATTATTGTCCTCCATATTAGGATACACCAAAACATCCTGCAATACTTCATGAGGTAAAATTTGAGCCATTCCTTTGGCCAGCATTGATTTTCCAACACCAGGATCTCCAATGAGCAAAACGTTCCTTCTTTGTTTTGCCGCTTTTTTAATTGTTTCAATGGACTCTTCATGTCCAATGACCTGATCAATTAATAAAGGTGGAACTTCAATATCTTGTGAGCTTTTAATATTATTGTAATCTAACATAGGTTTAGTTTCTTCGCTAGAAGTTACTTCTTCCGCTTCAACTATTTCTTCATTTAAAGAATCTTCCATAGACTCTTTTTCTTCAAATTTCATTAAAATAACCTCACTAATTAATAAATCTATCAATAGAAAATTAAGTTCGACATACTATATAAATATTATATTATAAGCAAAGTATATAAAAAGTTTTCTATTTTAGTTAATAAAAGTTAGAAAAATAATTGCCCCATTTAAACTGCGATATGAAGAGTAAGCTGGAAATCGAAGATAATATTATTTCATATTAATATAATTTAAAACCTATAAAAATATTTATTTTAGAATAAATCAAGTTTAACTAAATAAAATTAAAATATTAAGAAAAAATAATATTTAAAAATTAAATTTATATACAATAAGTAAATATATTAAATAATACAAGGTTAATTTTCAATAATTAATTTTTGTTAATCGAGTTTGTTTGATGATAAATGAGAATTTTTAGGTCTATTCACAAAAGAAATTTTTTTACAATCAGACGTATATAAACCCCCTGATAAATCAAAATTAACTTGTGAAACTGAAAAAAACCATGGACTCATCATTCAAATTAGATTATTTGTCATTTAAACTTACTTTTTTTTAAATTAAAAATTATTTATAATATTAGATAAATATATTCTACCATGACAAAATGTATAATGGTTCAAGGAACATCATCAAACGCTGGAAAAAGTATGCTTGTAGCGGCCTTATGTAGAATATACAAAAACAGGGGATATAATGTGGCCCCATTCAAGTCACAGAACATGTCTCTGAACTCATATACCACAAAGGAAAACGGCGAAATTGGAATAGCTCAAATGTTGCAAGCCGAAGCGGCGATGATTGAACCTAGCATACATATGAATCCTATTTTACTTAAGCCCAAAGGGGACTTTACCTCAAATGTAATTATCCAGGGAAAATCAATCGGAGATATGAACTTCTACGATTACCAGCACAAGTACCATGACACTGCCCTTGCTGCAATCAGGGAAAGCTTTGAGATATTGTCCAGCCAATATGACGTCATCATCATAGAGGGAGCCGGTTCTCCAGCTGAAATCAACATGAGAAAGCAGGACATCGCCAATATGGAAATTGCCCACATGGCTGATGCAAATGTCATTCTAATAGCTGACATTGAGATGGGAGGAGTATTTGCGGCAATAGCCGGAACATACGTTTTGCTTGATGACTATGACAGGTCCCGTCTCAAAGCAACAGTAATCAATAAGTTCAGAGGAAATTTAGATATTCTAAAGCCCGGCCTTGACAGAATTGAAGAGATAACCGGAGAGCCTGTTTTAGGAGTTCTGCCTTATGATGAAACCTTAAGATTGCCCGAAGAAGATTCAGCATCACTGACCACACATGAGTTTGCTCAGGACAAGGACATTACAATCGGCGTAATCAGACTTCCTAAAATCGCAAACTTTACTGACATCGATCCTTTCGAATATGAAGACGATGTAGGCTTGATAATGATTGGCGTAAACGATGATATTGGAGATGTTGATGCAATAATCATTCCAGGCACACGTAATTCGACAGAAGACATGTTTGCATTACGTGAAAGCGGCCTTGCCGACAAGATAATTGAAAAATCAGATGAAATACCTATCGTCGGAATTTGCGGAGGACTGCAAATCTTAGGAGACATCATCCATGATGAAGAAAAAAGAGAATCAAAGCAGGGTACAATCAACGGTTTAGGACTGTTGAATGTTGAATCCAGATTCAACCGTGCAGGAAAAATCGTTGCACAATCCGTTGCAACAATCCCTGAAGACATTGACGGACTGGCGGGCGAAATCTTTAAGGACATTGCCGGTGAAGAAGTCACAGGCTATGAAATCCATGAGGGAACAACAGAATTGAAATCCTCATCTGCCCTATTGAATGTCAAAAAAGGACAGGGAAACAATGATGACGGAATGCTTGATGGAGCATCTTGCGGAAATGCCTTTGGAACCTATTTCCATGGAATATTCCACAATTACAATTTCAGAAGAGAGTTTTTAAACTACATAAGAGCTAAAAAAGGTCTTGAAGCCAAATTTGGTGAAGATCCTTACGAAACCCAAAAGGATTACTCCCTGAATAAACTGGCTGAAATTGTTGAGCAGAACCTGGATATGGAAATCATTGATAAGCTTCTCTTCAAGCAGGACTGATTTTAAAAAAAATAAAATTTATATCAACAATTCAATAAAAATAATTGATATGTATAGTTTTGTTTTTTGTGCAATATTATTAGTTGCTTCTTATTTTATTTACGGTAAAACTATTGAAAAAATAGTGGGTGTGGACGAAAACAACACAACACCTGCATTTAGACTTGAAGATGGCGTTGATTATATGCCCTTGTCAAAATATAAGAACTTTTTAGTTCATTTCTTGAATATTGCGGGTTTAGGTCCGATATTCGGAGCCATTCAAGGGGCATTGTTTGGTCCTGCAGCATTTTTATGGATTGTTCTTGGAACCATTTTCATCGGTTCTGTTCATGACTTCTTTTCAGGATTCATGTCATTGAGAAACGACGGTTTGACAATGCCGAACATCATCTCAAAATATCTGGGAAGCACCGTTCAGAAGTTTATTGCAATAATAATTATCCTAACTGGTGTTTTGGTTGCATCTACCTTTGCAACAGGTGCAGCAGACTTGATAGCCAATTTGACAAACACTCCAGTATTGCCTTGGATTACAATAATATTCATTTACTTCCTAATAGCTACAATCTTTCCTGTAGATAAAATCATCGGGAAAATCTATCCTATCTTTGGAGCATTGTTCCTGATTATGGCAGTGCTGATGATAGGAGCGCTAATCTTAAATCCAGCATATACCATTCCGGAATTCACAACACAAGGACTATACTTGACAGACAAATCAATATTCCCATATCTGTTTGTAACAATTGCATGCGGAGCAATTTCAGGTTTTCATGCATCCCAATCCCCTATCGTAGCAAGATGTATGAAAAATGAAAAGGATGCAAGACCGGTATTTTTCGGTGCGATGGTTTTAGAGGGACTTGTTGCATTGATTTGGGCAGCCATTGCAATGGCCTTTTTCCACGGTCAACCACAGCTTGCAGTAATATACGGTGCAACACCGTCAATTGCAGTTAATGAAATGGCAGTGACCCTGCTAGGGCCAATCGGTTTGATCTTTGCAATAATAGGAGTTGTAATCTGTCCGATAACAACTGGAGATACCTCTCTTAGAAGCTCTAGAATTACAATTTCCGATGAATTGCAGCTCAACCAGGAAAAACTGTCTTCAAGATTGAAATTAGCTATTCCATTGTTTATAATTTCTTTTGCATTGACATTCCTGGATTTCAGTTTAATCTGGAGATATTTCGCATGGGCTCAGTTAATAACAGCAACCGCTGTTCTGTTCACTGCAACTGCCTATTTAATCCAAAAGAACAAGCCATATATATTGACATTGATTCCTGCCATGGCATGTACCATTATTGCAATCGGATACATTTTACAAGCTCCGGAAGGTTTAAGATTCCCTTCAATGATTGCAAACGTGATTGCGATTATTGCGACAGCGACTATAACAATAATATTTTTAAAAAAATACAAAATGGAATCTGAAGTTGGTGAAGAATCATGAAACGAATATTTAAGCTCATTGAAAAATATTTTTTCATAATCATATTGCTTGCAGTTGCCATTTCTCTAGTTTACCCTAATTCATTCAAATGGGTTTTAAGCGAATACAATGGAATAAATGTTCTGAATTTGCTTTTAAGCCTCGTTCTTTTTACAATGGGAACCACTTTGAAAGTGGATGACTTCCTTAGAGTATTTAAACATCCTAAAGAAATTTCAGTCGGACTGATAGCACAGTATATGGTAATGCCCGTATTGGCATTTTCTCTTGCAGAAATGTTTTCACTGGATGCGGGCTTGACAGTAGGGCTTATTCTGGTCGGAACCGTTCCTGGAGGAACCGCATCTGATGTAATCACTTTTCTTGCAAATGGAGATGTGGCATTATCCGTTTCGTTAACTGCATTTTCCACAGTGATTTCACCGATTTTAACTCCTATAATTACATTGTTTTTAATCGGAAATCAGATTCATTTCAATCCGGTCGACATGTTCGTTTCCATAGTAGAAATCGTAATCATTCCAATTGTTTTAGGCCTGATTCTTAACTACAAATTCCCTGATTTCTGTGAGAAATTAAAAGATTATCTTCCAGCCATATCTTCAATCGTGATTTGTTTAATCGTTGCAGGCGTAATCGGTGCCAATAAACAGGCCATCTTAACATCTTCAGCAATAATCCTCATCGTTATTGTTCTTCAGTATTTCCTTGCAATGCTGGTTGGATTTGGTGTAGGTTACTTAGCGGGCATGAATAAAAAGCAAATCGTTACAGTAGCCATTGAACTTGCTTTCCAAAATTCCGGCCTTTCCACAAGCCTTGCAAAAACACATTTCCCAAGTTTGACACAGGCAACCGTTCCAGGAGCGCTTTACTCCGTTTGGCAGAACTTTGCAGGATCAATACTTGCATATGTATTTAGAAGATATGTCTAATTAATCATCAAAAAATAGATAGGTGGAGGATTATATTCCTCCAGGGATGGTATATTTATCGTTTACCCCATAAAATATTCCATTGCCTTTTGATTTTTTACTTACATTCAACAATGCATTGTTGAATATAATATTTAACAGTTTATATCCGTCCTTATCAATGAAATCTGTTAATTGAGTTTTGTTTTCCCTTATTTTCAATGCATCCTTCTCAATGTCAAAGCATGCTGCATATATCACCTGCTGTGAATTTTCCAAAACAGATTCCGGAGGATATTTTTCAGTTAAATCCTTTGATTTCAGGTAATCCTGGAAGTTTTTCCATTGTTTTTTTATTTCCTTTCCTTTGCTTGTCAGTTTGGCATCCTTCAGGACATCTTCATAGTTTTTACCGTCAAACCCATTTTCTTTTTCAATAGCTTTGGTGAATTCTCTGAAATCCCTTTCAAACTTGTCGGCAACAGAAGAATTGCCGCTTTGTTTTGCCATTGCTTTAAGGTTGAATTTTTTATTTTTATTCATGTTCTTAAGCAAGTTGATAGCTAATGTTTCGGAAGTTTTTAACTCACCCTTGTTTGCTCTTCATTTCCTCTGTTTATACTTTTAAATTTAAAGTAAGTTCTTGACATGATTGTAATTTTTATTGTTAGAACTATTTAATGTTATAACTATTTGTTTTAGTTTATCTATTGATTAGACAATATTTTTTCCAATATCGGAAAGATAATAATTAATTATTTGTTTAATATGAATAATACAAACATTGCGATGTAGTTATATAAAATTATCATTATTCGGCTTTAAAAATATCATGAAAAAAACACTATTTATAAACTAGAATTTCTGATATATTTTTTTTGATATCACTAATTATACATAAAATTTAATTATTGTGATTAAAAAATTGTAATTCATGAACATTAAAGCGCCAATAATTATGGAGTTAATTTTCATCGTGATTTCTATTCTAGTATATATTACAACTTCCAACACCTTTTTCATATTCAATTTCCTCTATATCGGAACTGCAATAGCTGTTGGACTGTTCATGATGGGTAAAAATAACAGATACGCAAGAAACCTGATTATGCTTGCAGTTGGATGTTACCTGTTTGTTTATGTTGGCATTTTAGGTCATGAAAACTTGTCTCTGTCCGGATTTTGGTATTATTTAAGTTTAGGTGTTTTTGAAGGTGCTGTTATTCATTTTCTAATTGCAAAAATCCTTGGGCCATTACTGTTTGGCCGTGGATGGTGCGGATATGCCTGCTGGACAGCAATGATATTGGATTTGCTACCTTATACAACCCCTCAAAATGAAAGGAAAAACTGGGGCTATGTCAGATACATATTATTTGTAGCAATATCATGCGGTGTATGTTCACTATTCATTTTTAAAGTTGATAATCTTGATTCAATAATATTCTTCCTGTTTATTTTAGGAAATATTATTTACTATATTCTTGGAATTGTTCTGGCATTTTATCTTAAAGATAATCGTGCATTTTGCAAATATGTTTGTCCGATTACTGTATTTTTAAAAATTTCAAGCTATTTTTCACTTTTAAGAGTTAAAGTTAATGAAAATAAATGCATCAGTTGTGGCAAATGTGTAAAGGCATGTCCGATGGATGTTGAAATGTTAAACAATTCCAGAAAAAGAGAAAACGGTACGGAATGCATATTGTGCCTTGATTGTGTTCACAGTTGTCCGAATGATGCTCTGAAATTATGATTTGAACAGGTTTAATTCATAAAATTTAGTATTTTCTGTCATCATGAATCTTTTTGATTAAATTGACAGTAATATTAATAGTTAATAATTAAATAAAGTTGTTTGCTTAGGTTCAATAAAGCTAGGTTCATTAACTTCTTTTACAACATCATCATCTTTAACTTCTCCAATCAGCAATGGCGAATATGGATTTTCATATACACATTTCTGAAGAATAGCTTTATCTTTAGCGTCCAAATGGAATTTGCCGTTTTCATCATACATTGTTATCATCTATTTGTTTTGCAAGAATTTCTATCTCTTCCATCATATCCTTTTGTGAAAGTTCTATTTTCTTATCTTCAAGTTCAAGAACTCTATTTTTGAACAATCTATCCATTTCATCTTTAAATAATTTGTTTTTAGCATCAAATGCTCTTACAGATAACTCCAGATATCTTATTTTCAATTCAGTGAGATCAAGTAAGTATCTTACTAAACTTTTTTCATTAGCATGAAATCTTACTTCCTTATCCAGTTTTTCAAAGTCAATTTCAATGTCAACCGCATTTTTAGTAATCTTGTCCAGGTTTTCAAGGCCGGTTTTGATGTCTGTGACCAGTTGCTGAAGAATTGTATCAATAGCTAAATCAATATTGTCTTGATGAACGTTATTGTCAGTTATTTGTTTTTGGGTAATGGCACTATTTGTTAGTGAATCCTTATCTCTGGCTCTTGAGTCTTTCTCATTGTCGATTAAATTATATTTCTTTTTAAATCTGGAAAATGTTGCTCTGCTTACTTCAAATTTATGTTCTTCAGCAAGCCATCTTCTGACGCTTTCATCTGTAGCACCTGAAGTTTTCATTACATGTATTTCATCCAGCAATGTTTCCAGGAAATCCCCTTTTGTTATTTTTAATCCTGCTTTGAATTCTTTGAATGTTGAAAGTGAAACTTCACGGCCATACTTTGTTTTTAACAATTCTAGGATTTCCTTGTTGCTCATTGCCTTCTTGCAACAGTTGATGATTTCCTGTTCGTGCTGTTCTAAAAAATAGTGCACATCTGAATTTACTCGACCCATAGGTAACCTCCTATAAATCTCTTAATTCGTTTTCAAGCTGTTCCTTTTTGGCCCGGATTATCCTGTATTCGTTCTGTTTGATTAGTTTTTTAAGAACAGGGTCTGAGTCAATTATTTCCATTGTCTCTTCTGCATCGCCGATAGCTATCAGTTTTGCTCCAAGCTCGTAGGCATCGTTATGGTTGAAGGCTGATTCCTCTACTATTTTTTTAAGTGTCAAATCCACTCTTGCGCTGATGTTGGTTTTTTCCGGTATCATAATACATATATTTATTATGTATTATATATAAAATTATATTATTTAAAAAATATAAAAGTAATAATAAAATTATTACTTTCACAAATGAAAAATAGTTTCTTTTTAAGAGTTATTACCTGAGATTTTTGTTTTGAAGTCTTATTCATCCATTTCGTCAAGTTCCTTTTGCAGGTCATGGATTTGCATTTCCTTGTAGAACCTTTCGAACTTTCCTGTTTCGATAAGATATGCTGAAACTTCAAGAGCATCCCTATAGGTATAATTGGACTCTTTTATAATTTGCTTTTTGTCTTCATCCATGTAGGATGATGTATTATTTATATTGGCCATAGCTATTACAACCTGTATATAATAATTAATATAATATTTTATTATTACTTTTATATAAAATTATCATTACAAGTTCAAGGCCAACAATTTTTCGCATCCCTATTAAGCATAGAATAATGAGAGTTAAGCCCAATATAATTAATAGATATCATTTTACTTTTGATTTAATGCAATGGTTCTGACATTAACATTGACGTTTGTCAATATCAAACATGATTTTGTAATGGAACGTAATGTGAAACTGTTCTGGAAAACAAGTTTATTCACAAATGGAAAAATTCATTTCCTAAATAAAAAAAATGAGAGATTTTATTTTTTAGAACGTTTATTCGGCAGCAGCCCCATTACCATCATTAATAATGCAAGCACGAGCCAATAAGCAGGAACGCCTGTTTTATGCATTGCTATTTTATCCTTAACAATATCAGATACATTATTGCCTTTATTGTCTGGTGTATCATTGTTTGTGTGGTTTTTATGATTATTGCCGTTATCCTTCACAGTAAGAGTTAATTTAATTTGATCCGGATAATATTTATCATCACCTGAATAATAAGCAGTAACGTTATATTTTCCTGCAGATAGTCCTTCAATATCAAAGATGGCCTTTCCGGCCTTGACTGGTGAAGTGTATTTCTTGCCGTCAATAACTATGCTGACAGTTCCTGTTGCATCAGTCGGAAGCTTGATGACTATATGGATCTTTTTGCCGCTGTCAATAGGGTCATTGCTTTTGCCTGTCATATTAGGTTTAATCTTATTGACTGTAAATGAAACAGTTTCCATATTAGGATTATAATTTCTGCTTCCTGAGTAATATACTTTAGCGGTTTTATGACCCGCACACAAATTAGGAATGCTTATAACTGCTTTTCCATCCTTAATCGCAACAGTGTAATTCTTTCCATCAACATTAATAGTTACATTTCCAGTAACGTCCTTCGGTAAAGTCACAGTGATTTTTTCATCTTCACCTACATTAATGTCACAGGCATCAATGTCCATAGTAGTATTCAGTGCATTGACATTGAATTTACCATTTACCGAAACACTTTCAATATTCTTATTGCCATTATAAGTAACAGTTACCGGATATGAACCAGAATCCAGATTATATAAACTTAAAGTAGCATTATACATGGATTTTGAAGCACTGCTTGATGCGGCCAGTAATCTTTTCTTCATCTGACCATTGAGCTCAAGAGTTTCGGTAATGCCGTTTACGGTAACATTTACAGAACCTTCAATATCACAGTTAATGGTTATAACCGCAAAACCACCATAATCAATATCTGAAACTTTCAAAGTAATATTTGGAATTAATTTTTCAACAGTGACTTTTCTTGAAGATGAATTGGACTTATGGTTCTCATCACCAGGATAGGTTACAACAACTGTGTAGTTTCCAGCGTCTAAAACACCGGTATTGAATTCAGCAGAACCTCCTTTAACAACAACAATAGTTGAAAACTCACCAATGGTTAAGTTATACTCTCCGTCCACATCAGAATAAACGAAACCTTCAACCCCTTGAGGATAGATAGTATTTGAAGCTGTAACGAACACATTTGTGGCAGCCTTATAGACTTCAAAAGTTGCATTATGGGTTGTGGTATTGTAATTCTTATCTTTGAATGTCAGATTTGCATAATAGACGCCAGCATCAAGGGTAATTGATCTGTTTCCAACACCATTTTCAACAGTGATGTTGTATACAGTACCATTGATATCAACATTATAGATTCCGTCTACGTCGGCAGTGATTTCAATCAGTGATTGTTCGCCGTAAGTTACATTTGAGACGGTGACATTTGCATTGTTTGGTGTTGGAAGGACATTGAATTGGCCTGATATGCTTACGCTTTCAATGTTATTGTCTCCATTATACACAATATCCACAGGATAATTTCCGACATCGAGATTATCTAAAGTTAAAAATACGCGTGTTTTTGATTTTATGAAATTGGATGATGAATCAAATAACATGACAGTCCATTGATTTAAGTCAATGGTTTCAGTTCTGCCATTTATAGTAACATTTACTGAACCTGTAACATCACATGAAATTACTAAAAGAGCAGTATCACCATAATAAATATCCTGAACACTTAATGAAAGGTTAGGAATGAATTTGGTAACAGTAACTTTAGTTGATGATGTATTAGACTTGTGGTTCTCATCACCTGTGAAAGTGACAACAACTGTGTAGTTGTCTGCATCAAAAAGACCTGCATTAAATTCACAGAAACCTCCTGTAACATTGAGAATAGCTGAATAGTTACCTACTGTTAAGTTATACTCTCCATCCACATCAGAATAAACGATACCAAGAATATTTTCAGGATAAACAATACAAGAAGTATTTTCCTGATAAACACTGTATGCGGCCACCACAATCAAATTGGTATCAGCTTTATAAACCTCAAAAATGGAATTATTGGTTGTGGTATTGTAATTTTTAGCGTTGAATGTTAGATTTGCATAGTAGATTCCTGCATTGAGGTTAATTGATTTGTTTCCAATGCCATTGTTTACTATGATGTTGTGTACTGTTCCATTGACATTAACATTATAGATTCCGTCTACGTCGGCAGTGATTTCAATCAGTGATTGTTCGCCGTAAGTTACATTGGAGACTGTGACAACTGCATTGTTGTGTGCTGGGTTGATTTTGATGTATGTTGTGTCTTTAGCTGATTTGAAGTTATGGTCGCCTGAATAGTTTCCTATAATCACATAGTATCCTGCATCCAGTACAGGCAATGTGAGATTTTCATTAACGTCTAGTTCAGCAAGGAATGTGCCGTCATTCAAGAAATATTTGATTGTGCCTGTTGCGCCATCAGACAATGTATGAGTGACAGTTGCAGTTTCACCATAGCTGATTTCACTAGGATAGACCTCCAGCTTAAATAAAGTGCCGGTAGTGTAAACGGTGAATGTTGTATTGCTAGAAGCAGGATTGTAATTGCTGTTGCCTGCAAAGGATACGCTTGCATTATAATTTCCCGCATCCAATGGAGCATGTTCAAAGTAGGCAAAATTATCTTTAACAGTTACATGAGTCAAATCACCTGCAATTGTTAAATTATATTCACCATCCATACTGGCATAAACAACAGCTTCAATCTGTTCCCCATAAACCTCATCGAAAACAATGACAACCAAATCAATGTCTGCCTTATATACTTCAAAAGTAGTGTTTTTAGAAAGGGTGATGAAATTCTTATCATAAAAACTTACATTGGCATAATATTTTCCTGCTTTGAATTGAATAGATTTATTTCCAATGCCGTTTTTAACAACAATATTATAGGTTGTTCCATTTATTTTAACATCATAAATGCCGTCAAGATCAGCTCTGAGTTTAATGTTGGATGATTTTCCATATGTTATGTTTTCAACTTCCACAACCACATTATTCACAGCTTTATCCACCCTAAATGATGCTTCGTTGATAGTTAAATAATAATTCTCTCTGGATGTATGAGTCTGATAGTTACCCTCATCCAGATTAATCTGCTTTACGCAGACCCCATGGACAACTTCCATTTCAATGACTGAAACGCCAATGTCTACATTATATGTTCCGTCGATAAATGTCCTTAATGTGATTGTTGTAGGATTTCCGTAAGTCACATTGTCTGCAGTGACACTGCCTGATGCTGAAGCATATACTTTAAAGTGTCCGAATGCACGGCTTGAACTGGTGGTTTTATTTCCAGGGTTGTATATGCCTATATAATATTTTCCGGGTTTTAAATTATAAACTGACAATGTGGATTCTGGGTTGTATATTTTTCCTTCATGTACAACATCTGAGGTTTCTTCATTCACAATTACGTATGTTGCATTGGCAGTCATGTTGATTATTTTATACTCGACTTTCAATGCATTAGGATATTCGACATCCTCACATGAGATAATGGTAACCTTACTTGGGTTCTTATCATTTGTCTCGAGCTTTAATGTTAGAATCTGATGGTCAAGTTTAAAATAGAGTGTAGGATTCTGCTTGTATATTGTGACATCTGCAGACATGTCTCCCTCATCTGCATTGACATTGGAGAAAACTGCACCCTCATAATTTTCTGCATAAAATTGTCCTGTGGAGTGCAGTATGGTATAATCTCCCCCAACAAATTTAAGAAAATCAACATCTACTTCATAGGTATTGCCCACATAAAGAATGCCATGTTCGACTGACATGCGGATTCTTGTAGGGATGTATTCTGTATAATCCTCATCTGCCGCTGCCTTATGCCATATTTTAAACTGGTCCTTTTTGCTAGGGTCATTTTTTCCAAACCAGCAGTTGTAAACAGAAGAATAATAACCGCAGCAGTATACACACTGACCACTGCTTTTGGCTTCATTGTCAACAAATGTACATGACCATAATGTTAATTCGGCATGTGATGAATCAAGATACATTGCACCTCCCTCATCCTTAGCAGTATTGTATTCGAATCTGCAGGAAATGAACTTCGGATCGCAGTTATTGTTAATGTAAACCGCTCCTCCGTCACCGGAAGTTGCCTTATTATTAAGGAATATGCAGTTACTTGTACTTTCAGTCATGGTGCCTGTATAAACTGCTCCTCCGTCACCTGCGCTATTGCCTGTGAATGTAGACATGCCCAATTCCAATGGGGCGCTTTTGGAATCGATATAAATTCCGCCTCCTCTGTCTTCAGCAGTGTTATCTTTAAAACTGCAGGCGTAGAATTCCGGACTGCATTTATTGTTGATGTAAACTGCTCCTCCGTCACCGGAAGTACATTTATTCTTTTTGAATATTGAGCCTGAAACCTCACTATTGAGAGTGCTTGTATATACTGCACCGCCGTAATCCTTTGCAGTGTTTGAAGTGAAGTTGCAGTCAGTTATTCTTATTTCAGTGTCGGCATATACTGCACCGCCACGGTTGTATGCATAATTATTGGAAAAATCACAGCCTATGACTACTATTAACTCATTTGCGCGAACTGCTCCCCCATAACTTTTTGCAAGGGTTTGTCCTGAAGCTTCATTACTGCTGAATATTGAACTGGAAATGGAAACTGATTTGTCACCGTATACTGCACCTCCGTCAACATATGCCTCATTATCAGTGAAAGTGGATCCTCCTATTATTATGCTTGCATCGGCATATATTGCTCCACCAAGATTATATGCAAAATTGTCATCAAATATGGAATCTTCGACTTTAGTAACTCCATTTGAACGAACTGCTCCTCCAAAGCTTCTTGCAGCAGTTTTGCCCGTAGCGTTATTTTTTTTAAATTTGGAATCTGATATTGTGGTTCTTCCGTCACAATATACTGCACCGCCGTCGACATTTGCCTTATTTCCTGTAAAATTGCAATAGGTTATGGTTATATCTTTATCAGCATAAATGGCACCACCGTGATTATATGCAAAATTGTTTTCAAAGCTGGAGCTTTCGACAGTTATGGAGTTCTCTGAGCGGATTGCTCCTCCAAAACTTCTTGCAGCACCATAACTTTTTGCTGAATTATCCTTGAATACGGAATGTGAAACTGTTGTTTTACCTTTACAGTAGATTGCACCTCCATCAAGAGTATCCACCATATTGTTGGAAAAGACTGAATATTCAATATCCGCATCACCTTTACAGTAGATTGCACCACCAGAACTGTCTGTAATATGGTTAGTAAATCGGCTGTCCTTTATGTTTGCATCTGAATAAGCATATATTGCGCTTCCATAATTGTCTGCCCCATTCCAGTCAAAGCTGCAGTTATCTACTGTGACTGTTCCTTTTGAGCAGACCGCACCACCGTAACTGTTTTCTATAATAACATAGTTAACATGACTTGCCGCATTTTGATAGAATGTTGAATCGGAAAGTGTGGTTTTGCCTTTGGAGTATATTGCTCCACCGTCAACAGGTGCCAAATTGTGGTTGAAACTGCTGCCGGTTACTTTAACTGCAGTATCCGCATATATGGCTCCGCCGTCAGTGTATGCATAATTATTATCAAATATGCAGTTTTTGACTGTGAGTGTTCCTTGTGATCTGATTGCACCTCCATATGAATATTCAGCATAAGGAACTGCAGCATCACCATTATCAGCAGAGTTGTTTATAAATTTGGAATTGGAAACTGTGCACTCTCCTTCACAGAAGATTGCACCTCCGTCAACAATAGCTTCATTGCTGGTAAAAGTTGCATTATTGATGTTTGCATTACCTTTACAGTATATTGCACCTCCATCAGGGTCTGAACATATTCCTACGGCAAGGTTAAAAACATATACTGAATTTTTCGTGAAAATGTTTTGACCAGTAATTGTTAAATCATCATAGGCACATATTGCACCGCCACGACAGCCGCCCTGGTTATCTGTAAATGTGCATGAGTCAATATAACATTTGCCTTCAGACCAGATTGCACCGCCTTCAACTGGAACATTTTCAATCCCGGAAGCAGGAATAACAAGCCAGTTATCATCAAATACTGAACTGTTAATATGGGTTTCACCATTGCAGTATATTGCACCGCCCCGAATCTTCGGTGAGGATGGCACATAGTTTTTGTTGAATTTCATAGATTTACCGTATATGTTTCCTTCACAGTATATTGCACCTCCCAGTAGACCTTGACTGCCTGAATTTGAATAAAATTCACAATATCCATTTGTATCGCTATCCCAGTTGATATATACATTTTTCATGGCAGATATTGCGCCGCCGCCTGCAGCGTCGTTACGGTTATTTGAAAATTTGGTCTGACCAGTGATTATTAAATTATCATTGGAAACTATTGTACCTGCAGTATTGCTGTCAAAACTGCATGAGATAATATAGCATTTGCCTTTAGCTTCAATGACATAATAACCATTATTTTTATTTATTTTTGTATTCTCGATAGTGATTTTTTTATTGGCAGATATTGCTCCGGCACCATATTTTGCGTCATTTTTCTGGAAACTTGATTCATTAATTATGAGATTGTCTTCTGCATATACTGCTCCACCATCATTTTCTGCATAGTTATCGCCAAAATAACCTAAATCAATATTACATTCGCCGACAGAGTAAATTGCACCACCGTAGCATTTTTTAGTTGTAGTTCCATCGGCTTTATTATTTCTGAATTGTGAATTTATAACTGTGGTTTTGCCGCCACAATAGATTGCACCACCTTCAAGCACTGCCTGATTGTCATCGAAACTGGTATCCCTTACTTTCACTTCCTTATCAGCATATATTGCTCCACCATAATTGTCCCCATAATTATCATTGAATTTGCAGTCCTTAATGTCAACTGATCCTTTTGAGTAAATTGCACCGCCACAGTCTCGGGCATAATTATCCTTGAATTCACAGTCCTGTATGGTTAATGCGGATGAGGAATGTGTATTTAAGATAGCTGCGCCTTTATCTGATTTTCCATTTTTAAACACAATATTTTTTAAGATAACACTTATTCCGTCTTCATTTATCTTAAGTATGCAATCGTCGCCATTCCCATCTAAAGTATGGCCGTCGCCGTCTATTGTTAAACTTTTTTCGACTTTGAGAGTGTGTCCGCCATCTGCCAGTGAATAATTACAGTCCAGAACTAGTGTGGCTCCTTCATCAGCACCGTTAAGATATCCCTGCAAATCAGTAAATGAAGTGCCTAATATACCATTAGCACTGCTTGCAGAAACTGTACTCTGGATTTCTGATTCATTGTTACTGCATGAGAGAACATTTCCATTATTAGAAGTAGAATCTGCTGTAAAATTAGTTGTTTCAGAATCATCTGTTATAGAATCATCTTCATTAGAATTGCCATAGTGGGAACTGCCTTCTCCCAGAGTATAGTTCTGAGGGTTTATATCTTGAGGTATTACTGAATCATTTGCAATATTATCCGATGTTATGTCCTCTGCATTGACTGCTGAGGCAGTTAATAATGCAATAATCAATATTATAAGTAGTACAATCTTTTTTCGGATGTTCCCACCTCATTTCACAATCCATTATAATAATTGTTATTTAAAAATATTATATAAACATTGCGAATATTTGGATGCAAAACATTCGTTAAAAGACGAACTATGATAAAAGAGGCCTCATTATAATCAATAGCTCCATTTTACTTTCAATTTAATGGAAGGGTTATGACATTAACGGTTGGCGTTATGGTTTTGGTTTCTGTTTTTGAAATGTAGTGTATATGCAAGGGTTTGTGGATGTGGTTTTTGAATAGTTGATGGGGAGGGTGTTAATGTTAATTATGGTAATTCGCTTGCTATTTCATGATACTTGTCGCTGACAATAGCTACATCTGGAAGTTCACAATATGTAACTCCGTCTGCATCTTTAACATAATTGGCCTGAGCAATGATATTTGATTCTGAAGGTATGATCATATTAACGACATGAGTTATTTCATCCTGTTCAAAAGAACAGTCTGCAAGATCAATACAGTTCTGGGATTCAGGATACATTTCAATTTCAGACATCTGACGATAAACTCTAATGTATTCGGTATCCTCATTTTCCGTTAGATTAACGATTGAAAGTAGTCTTAAATCATGGCCATGTACTGGATTGCATTCACCGTCACTGTCGATGTAAATTCTTGTGTTTGGCAGTATATCTGCAGGTGCGGGTCTTTTCAATTTTAATCTGAAAACATCTCCAAGTACGGCCACAGTAACTAATGTTAATCCTGACGTTTTAACCTGGACTTTACCTAATAGATAACCAAAAGCTAACTCTCCTTCTTTTGCTTTTCTAACTATTGTGTGTTCCATTGTGGATGATTCATCCAATGTTACCATTTCACCTACTGCACATTGGTTGGAACAAATCCAGGCCGTTTGTTCTTCATTAACATAGTTTCTTTCGCCTTCATCCAATAGACATGCAATAACGTCCATTTTTTCTTCATGTTCTAATCCTGTTGGATATCCACGGCCATGTCCGATAGTTGAGCCGTCATCATAATCAATTATCATTTTAAAACACCCAATCCCAATTGTGATTAATTATTTTGTCTGGAATGTGAAGTCCAGTATCTTCCATTGTTTCATCATTAGCGTCCCACATTAACGTACTGCCTTTGTAGGCTTTGGTATATTCATGTTCGCCTTTGTATAATCTAATTCCGTGTTTGGAATCTTTTTCAGTTACTGTTATTGTTGGAATTCCATTAGCTGCAAATAATGGTGATGGGAATATCAATATCCATTTCAAGTCAAAATAATTGAATTCTTCAAAATCAGTTGTTGCATATCCTGTTGGTGATATTTCAATTTCAGCGTAATTGTTATCATAGAATTTACTTGGATTGTTTCTGCTGAATCCTTCAAGATAATCAGAAGAACTTGATGTTCCTGTACCTACACGGCCATGAATATGGTATTGCTTCCAATCTCCCCCATCATCACTTCCTGAGGAATATGCATCAAAGGAACTGGCCATAACTAATGTCTTTGCTCCTTCAAACATGCAATAGTTTTTAACAGTGCTGGTCCAATAGAACATGGTTTCTTTAATATCTTCAGAATATATGAGATTGAAATCTGACTGCATCATGTAACTTCCAATGGTTGAACCAAGAAATGTTCCATTATCATTAACGGCAACATTACCACTTATATGTTTAAATCTAACTGCAATAACACGATTATTAGTTAAATCTTGACCTGAAGCAAATGTTGTGAATAAACTACTTGGAAGTCCAGTATCAAAGCTTGGAACGAATCTTGCTCTTAGAAATTTTCCGTTATCTGTTGAGTCATTGTTGATACTTAAACCTGAGTAGTTCATGAAATATTGTGAGTATGTATCAGAATTTGCATCAAACATTAACAGATCATTACCTGGTGTTAATGTGCTGGCGAAGGTTGTGTCATGAACTTCAAGGATCAACTTTGTAGTTTGAGAAATTTTTCCAACAGGAATTCTGACAAGTATTGCTGCACGTTGAGATCCATAAGCTGGAATGTACATTACTGGACATGCTGTTCCATCCAATGTTTTGATTTTTAGATTTTTTAAATCACTTCTGAATAAATTAGCAAAAGAACTATCCTCCAAATTATCCAAAAACAAATAATCATAGTTGGATGAATAGCTACTGCTTCTCTGATTGTAATTACTCATTACAATGTTAATTTGCAATTCTTTTATCAATGTCATAAATAATATTTTATTATCCTTTTTATATAAATTATATAATAAATATAGTAATATTAACATTAATGTTTCTGATTTCAAAAGTGCCCGTCTTGCACTGAAATATACATTAGGTATTGAAAAAACAACACTAACAATCAGGCCATTAATATGAAATTAAATCCCCCTGATTAAAGCTAAAATAAATAGCTATTGTTTTAATGTAACGTTAAATATTAAAAATTTTACATAACTTATCATGAAAAAAACATATCGATAGATTTAAATATATGGATATATAAATTAGGAATTACAAATATCATATCGATATTCTTAAATATGTCGAAATTATAATTATGTATATGGTATCTGAAAACAAGGAGGACTGTTGCAGAGAATGTTCAGTTGAAGAATTACTAAAAAATACTCCCTCCCCTAAAAAACTAGAAAACAATGCAACATTATTGAAATCTTTAGCTGATCCGACAAGATTAAAAATGATATATTTATTAAAAAACGGTGAATTATGTGTCTGTGAAATATTGGAAGCCATGGACAAATCCCAATCCACAATTTCACATCATCTAAACATGATGAAGAAAGAAAATATTCTTTTAACAAGAAAAGAAGGAAAATGGATTTATTACCGGTTAGCTGATGAAAATATTATTGAAATCTTGGAAAACTTATTCAATATAGTGGAATGATGAAGTATGGTTGAAAAAATAGCATTAGCCTCATGCAATGGTATGAGTCCCAATGGACTAGTATCACGTGTTGCAGTAGGAGATTGTAAAAAAGAAAACGAAAATATCATATCAATCTGTATGGGTTCAACTTCTGCAGATATAGAAGGTAAAAATAATCCAATGCTAAAAAAATACCCAATAATAGCAATAAATGGATGTTCAAATAATTGTGTAAATAAAATTCTAAAAAACAAAGGAATAACCGTGAAACAAACAATAGAAGTAGGAGAAATCCTAGAACCACATAACATTTCAAGCAAAGATCCTTTCAGACTAGATGATGAGGGAGAAAAATGTGTTGAAATCATTAAAAAGGAAATTAACAAAAGAATGGAGTAGGATTAAAATGGATTTAGAAATATGGAAATCATTTGTAAATGATAATTATTATGAATTCTCCGCATTAAAAGATAAAGCAAAAATAGCGCTGCTGCTTCCAGATACAGATAAAATGATAATCCTTGAAAAATCAGAAGACAAAATGTTAATCCATAGCGGACATGCAGATGAATTTGATTTTCCTTTTGCCCAAATAGCACTACAATTCTCAGAAGAATCTGCCGACAAACTTAACGAAAATTGGTCATTTAATACTTTGAAAAATTTAACCAAAAAGGATGAAATTAGAATATTATCTTTTGTAAATGAAAATGAATTAAGATATTACAAATTCAATATTTTCCTAAAAAAATTTGGTTATGAACTTAACTCAAGTTGTTCATGTGGGTGTTGCTGATGAGTGACAATTGGAATTTTGACGGACTAGTGCAGGATGTATTAGTAAAATCAGGTAATAAATCCTGCTGTGGAGATATTTCATTTCCAGATACCCATAAATTAGATAATCCTTCTACTCCTCAATCAACAATTTCAAATGATTTACTTAATGAGTTTGAAAAATATCTTCAGGAATTGGGAATTATCGAAGTGGCCTATGTGAATGGAATTAATGATTATTTTTTACACGGCTTGAATTTTGACTTTGATTCAGCAATTGTGATTTCATATGAAATCAGCAAAAGTATTCATGATGAAGGAGCTGGAGATAAGGCACAAGCGTTCAATAATGAATTATATGAAAGTTTTGGAAACATCACTTATGAAATTTCAGATTACTTAAGATCCCATGGTTTTGAAACAATGGTCGCTCATCCAAGAGAGGAAACAATTGATTTCTCTCATTTGGCTCAAAAAGCAGGAATGGGCGCAATTGGAAAAAGTGGATTATTAATAAGTCCGAAAAAAGGACCTAATCAAAAGATATCTGCAATATTGGTGAACATTGAAAACTTGCCTTTATTAAATTGTAATAAGCATGAATGGATTTCAAGATACTGCAACTACTGTAATTCCTGCGTTAAAGCATGCCCGCAAGAAGCACTTATCCTAAACAGAAAAAATAAAAATGTGGAGTTTATTGCAGATTTATGCATTGGCTCCACTAAAGGTTGTGTTGAATGCATTAAAGCATGCCCATTCTATAAAAAAGGTTATGAACATGTTTTTAAAAAATACAAAAAACTAGAAGCCAAAATGTCTTGATTATAACATTAACTATCACCATTTCTTATTTGAAACTTGTTTTTTAAAAGTAGTTGATGTATGCATAGTTATAGTCTGAATGATTTTTTGTTAACTTTGATGTTAATGTAACACACAGTTTATCAAATAAAAATAGTTACAATTCATTCAATTTAATTAAGCGTAACATCAATTATTTGTAGGTTAAATTATGTTAAGAATAGTCTGGAATAATAAATAAAAATATTGTTGGATTAATCCACCTTGCCATACCCATGTTATAAGCGAGCCAATTCGCCCAGGCCGACCCGATGCCGACCGAAGGGAGGCATCTGTGGGAGGCCTGGGTGAATAGAATTGGCGAGCATATACTATAAGGAGGAACCGACCCTTGCCGGTCGGTTCCGTAAGTCATCAATGAAGAAAACTAATTTTATTTAACCAGCGGCATCATTATATGCAGTCCGACCTATAGGTCGGACTGGATGCCTTGAGCGTAAGTGAAAGGCCAATACTATAGACCTAACAAAAATAGCTTTATCAGTTCCGAGGAATAGGGGATTGTCCCCTATTCCGAGTTTATGGATTTGTAATTAATGATTTTGTCAAATTTAAGAACCGACCATTTATCGGTCGGTTCGGGGTTAAGTTTTGGTAAACTTGAGTATATTAGCATTGGCACTCTTGGGTAATTAAATGGGGGCTTGTCCCCCATTAATTAGGCATTAAGGGTTTCAATGCAATATATTTGGGGGAAATGAAAACACATAAAACATTTCCCCACAAAATAAACAACGAGCAATTCAATGAATAATTTTAGCTCCGGTGGAAAAGTAAGAAAACACCATCATAGCTATATTCTAGTTCTATTAAATCCCATGTCCTTTAATATCTTATTATATTCTTCACGAGTAGTAAAAGAAGGTGAATCTTCATCCCCAGTGCTTCCGGTTGATCCAGTTTCACCCGTATCACCAGAGTTTTCAGGATTTCTTCCTCCAGGAGTGGAACCATCATTACTAGCTTCAATTTTAATTCTTCTCTCAGCTAATTTTTCCATTAGCTCCATATCAACGTCACCAGATAATAGCTTATCAATTATCTCTTTATCCTGTGCATTTTCATTATAATTAAAGTTATATTTGGCTTCGTACTCTTTTATTTTCCTTTCATTTTCAGCTTTACGAAGCTCAGATAATTCTTTTAAGATTTCATCTTTAGAGTCTATGAATTCTTTATTTTCTTCAATAGCTTTTTTTATCTCATCATATTTTTTAGATTCTTCTTTTAAGCTATTAATTTCATCCTGAAGCTTTCCAATCTCAGCATCTTTACCTTGAAGTTTTTCTAAAAGTAAAGTTGTAGCAACATTAGTATCTTTTGCAGGTGGCTGAGGTTGTGGCTGTGGTGCCGGAGGTTCAGGATTTGGATTTCCTGTTGCACCGGTTTCTCCAGTTATATCTGAGTTCAACAATCTAATTTTTCGAGGGCTTTTAGTTACACCAACATCTATTAAGCTCATAGTATCAATTCCAAATGAATCTCCATTATCTTTTAATAAGACATCAACTTTAGGAGATAGGCCTTTTCCTTCCATATCCAGTTCATCAGGAATTTCAAGGAATAGCTTTCCTTCTTCGTATTCAATATTATTTCCAATTCCTACGTAGATATTGTCATGTTCTGAAGTGAGTGGAATTCCTCCACGGTAGTTTTCAGCTATTTGCTTTAGATCTTCAGCCGTCCATTTCACAGGTTTGTTGAGTCTCCCGTCCAGGTCGGAATAGTCATAGGATCCAACTTCAAAAAGTTCATGTTTCATGATTATCACATTTTATTATATTATTTATTATATATTTTATTATTTATTTTATATAAACTTTTATTATATTTCGTTTCCGCTTTCAGATGAAATTCTCTCACCAACAGGTTGTTCCTCTTCAAAGTTACTGAGATAGTTCTTATAGATTTCATCACCTTCAGAAGACAATTCCATAATGTATCTTAACACATCATCTCTTGAATAGCTGAAATAAATGTTTAAGGATTCTTCAATACCCATCAGTTCCAACTGCATATTCAATAGCTGATTGCAATACTTTAACACCCATTTCTGGTCATTGGCCACATTAACGATAAAACCTGTAATGGCTGAATCGTTAATGTATTCTGCAACATTCTGATTAGACCTTTCATTACCTGCCTGCGACTGAGGAGTTACAAAAGTTCTTAAGATATTGTTTCTGAAGATTTCAGTCTGTCTTGTATAGTCTGACTGGTAGTTGTTACCACCCAAGATTTTGGATTCAATTCCTGGAGGTACAATAGCTACATTGCTGTTAGCAGTTGTCCCATAATCTGCATATAAATTTTCCTTTGCGGTTGAAGACAGTTCCATTATATATGGCCGACCGTTTTCATCAATTGCCGGCTTGACTTCAATGATATTGTCCTTATTGATTCTTTCAACCTGATTTCTTTCAAGATTACATTTATGATAAATGTCATCAAGACAGTTCAGGATAATGCTTTGGGCTTCAGAGTATATTTCATTATACATGAAGTTGATTACCTGTTCCGGTTCGTATTTGACTGTTAATGTTCCTTCTTCAACACTGATGAAGTTGTTGAAATCCTCCGGAGATCCGTTGACAACATCCTTTGGCATTTCATGCAAGTATAGCTGCACCTCATTGTCATCATTGAATTCCTTTTTCAATCCATAGCCATGTGCACCGATTTCCAGAAATATTGGTTTGATGTATTTTCCTATGGACTTGTCCCATCTCTCGACAGGCTTGATTAGACCTTCACCATCAACCATTCCTCCCTGCAGGATTTCCTTGGCCACTTGTCTGATGTCAATTTTTCTTGCCCAAAGGATTAATGTGAGTTTTTGCTCTTGAGAAAGCTTGTTTTCTTTGTCCACCAATACCATATTAACATTGGCCTTGTCAATTCTGTTTTTCAAAATTCCTGAAGTGTAACCGTCAAGCTTGACAGCATAACGTGCATTAGCTATTGTCTTATTAATTACTGGCGGAAGTGCATCAGGTAAATCTAGACCAGTATTAATTCCATCAGTCCTTGGTTGCCTTTCATTTTCTCCCCAATAGCTACGCTTAGTGTTGTACTGCTCTACACGATTATTCAATAATCTTGTTTTGATATAATCCGTAAGTCCCATAATAATCATTTCCAATAATGTCTACTTTAAAATAATATTTTATTATATTATTTATTATATTATTTATATAAAATAAGTAATAAGATTATTGAATTAGAGTGATAGTAAAAAAGTGAAAATTTATCTGTTAAATTTATTAATAGCCAAAAACAGTAGCTAAAAGTCATGAGTATTTGTAAAACATATTAAAAATTTATTACATGGTTTATTTGATTGAATACACGTTATAAACTTATTAATCTACTTGATATGATTAATTTATTTAAGATTAGTCAAAAAATAATAAAAATCGAAACTATTCTAATATGTATTAAAATTCAAAACCCAATAATGTTCCTTCAATTGAATTGTCATTCAATTCTAAAACAACATGATCTGAAATATTGAAATTTAAATTGTCCGGAATAGAATCAGAATTCAACATACATATATATTGCATATCAAATTTTGTTGTTTTTTCATAAATTAAATTTAAAGCACTAGCATATTGTCTAGAATCAACACCATCAAAAATATTGCTATCATGAATTAAGAAATCTATGTAATTATAATCAACAAAATTTTCTAATAACATTAAATCATAACATAAGACAATCATTCTAGTTTTTCCAGTACTATTTATCCTAGGAATATCTACACTATATTCAAATCCTTTCTCAGAACATTCAATAATTAAATCTCCAGGAACATCATATAAATAAGAAGAATTATCACTAAACGTATTGATTAAAGAATTTAAATGATTTTTATTTTCATCATAATTGATTTGGAATCTAGATTCTAAATCCAATAATTTTATTTTTAATTTATTTTTTTTATCAGAAATTTCATCAAATTGCTTTATAACAGATACAATTGATTCATATTCACTTTTTTGTTCAGCATAATATTTTTGCATATTGTTATATTCATTTAAAGCTCCAAAATTATTTAAAATATCCATACATTCAGCTTTTTTATCAGATTTGTTTTCAATTTCCTGATTAATTAGGACTAATTCATTTTTTATTGATTGAATTTCTGTTTTTAAAAAATTAGTTCTATTGAAAATTATATTTTTATGAAATTCTTTAGATTCACTTATTGTTTTTTTAACATTATTCGGAAAATAAAAATTTACTTCATTATATATCTCTTCTACATTAATATCATCAATTTTTTCTTCTTTAATAGATTCTTCATATATATCAATTTTTTTATTTAAAAAAATAGTTCGTTCAAATAATTCTTGAATTTCTTTACTTAATCTATCTGCAGATTTTTCAATTTGCTTATAAGATTCATGAACTCTGTAATTATCCAAATCATTTTTAATTTTAGTTAGATCATTCTTTAATCTATTCATTTCTGGAACTAACTGCCCTTTTGATCCATAAAGATTTTTTAAGTTAGAAAAATTTTTATTTAATCTTTTCACTTCATCTTCATATTCCTTATATTTAGACATTAATTTCCAATCAAGACCCACACAAAAACTTGTACAATCAATTACATCAATGTTATTATATGTAGAACTTGTTTTGAAAGGAGATTTCTTGATATCTTCATCTCTGCGTATAAAATAACTAATCACTTTCCTAAATGTAGGTTTAAATCTAAATTCCTTTTCATTTTTCAAACCTAATAACGAAGTTCCCAAAACCTCTTTCCATTCATTCAGAGTATAAAAATAAATTTCTTTTTCTTTAGAGTAAGTAGGTTTTAAAGGAAACTTACTAAAGTTTCCTTCAACAATAATAATCGATTTTTCATCAAATGACCTCTTAGCATAAATTTTCTCATTGTATATATCTATGCTAATTGTAAATTCCCAATCATTAAATGTATCCTCAGGCAAATAGTCTTTATTTGGAGTTCCACCTAAGCAAAAATGAATTATATGCACTAATGTAGTTTTTCCAAGCCCATTTCGAGACTTTTCAGTATTATCATCACCCTCTGCCAATATTATATTAATACCTTTATTAAACTGTATCTTTTTAAAACTATTCTTATTAGCATATAATTCATGAATCATTATTAATTCTCCTAATTTTATCATTTTTGAGTTCGATTAAATTAAGAATATATAACATGTCGAGAGTAATAATAAACCTCTCATAATTGTTCACAGATTTATTATCATTTACTTGATTCCATAATTCTGAAACAGAAGAGGGAACATCTAATTTATCCAGCAATAATGCTCCAACATATAATAATGAATCTTTTTCTTCTAGGAATTTGTTTGGCAAAATCATTTTTCAAAAACCTCACACAATTCAAACATATAACATAAAACAGATAATGCAGCAGCATTTTCACTAAATGAATATGAATCATTTTGTATATACTCCCATAATTCAAGAAAAATCTCATCATTATCATCATGTTTTTCTTTAAGTTCTAAATACTTATCTTTAAAAAATGATTTTAATGTATTGATAAATTTTTTATCTACTTTATCCATCTCTGTTACAAAAGATTTAACTTCATAGGTCTTCATAAGCCCAATATCCAATAATCGTTTAACTTGACTGCTAAAATCATTTTTATTGATTTTATCTGAAACATCAATATGCTCAAATTCTTCAAATGAAAATGAAGGATTATAATCTCCAGAAGAAATGTTTCTAATTATTATATCTAATTCTTTAGAAGAAATTTCCAAATTTGATACTTCTAACTGTTCATCTACCCATTTTTCATGATTACTTTTTATTTCATGTAATTTGGAGGGAGGATAAGAATTAGATTGTTTATCAACTTTTTTATGACATGTGGGGCACAGCAATATTAAATTTTCATAATCATCTAATTTATCTTTTGGATAGTTGCCATCACCTCTTGGTCCATCTTCACTTGAACCAATAATATGCGCTATTTCACCAATTTGGGCAGCTTCATCTTTTTTGGTTGCATTCAATGTTATTTTTGTTCTGCACATAGAACAGCGCCCACCAGCAAATCCAAATAACTTTTTAATAGTTAATTGGCTGTAATTTCGATTTGATGACATATAATTATATATGATCTAATACAATTTAAAGTTACTGACTTACAAATATTATGTACTTGGGAACATATTTTAGTTAATAAGATACGTAATATATCGTATATAATTTAATGACATTCGGTTGTGTAATTGTTATCTGAAATATGTAGTCAATTTAATTTTAATTAAGAACTCGCAGTGTTTGGTAATGACATTGAAATATAGTAAGTATTGGATAATTGGATTCGAATCCACGAAGCACTAAGCAATAGGCCCTGAACCTATCTCATTTGGTCCCTCTGACACATACCTATTAAAAAAATTAGATATATTTTATTCTTTAATTCTAGATTAAACTACTTTATTGAAATCTTTTTTAAGTTATGTTTTCAATCTTTCTATTAATTGAACTATGTTTCTTTTTTGTTTTTTTACTGTTTTTCTCAGACATATGGACAAGAAGGCAGTTTTATGATTAGAATTTTTTAACGGATGTCACTTTAACGGTTGATGAACTGTAAGATAATTTCTGTCACCTAAAATTGTATATTAATTATTATTATATATTGTGCTTTAAAATTTTATTTTATCAACATCAATGTAATTTTTAGTTTTATATTGTAATTTTATGCTTTTCTTATTCTTTTTCTTATTTCATGTTTTATTATAATATAATTAGAAATTTAATAAAAAATTTAAAGATTGGTCTTCAGGAGTTATTTCTTGTATTTCAGATTCTAAATTTAAATTAAGTTTAATAGGGTATTTAAATATATTCAAATCTTTAATTGGAATTGCATAACCTTGAAATATATCTTCAAAATATTCAAAAAAGTCTTCTTTACTCATTATTGAATTTCTTTTAAATGTGTTCCACATATTTATTGGAGTATTTTTAATTAATTCATCAATTTTAAAATAACCTAAAATTTCTCTATTATTTTTAGAATAAATAAAACAGTTTCCAAAATGCTCTTCAGTAAAAAATTTTTTAAAAATCATGCGTTTTTTCTTATTTAATATATTATTAATTTCTTTTTCATAAAATAACATTATAAAATTCTTTTTTGTAGGTTTATTTAGTTCATTTACATACTCTTCTAGTCTTACTCTATTTTTTATGGATTGAACAACGCCACTATAACCTGGAAATAGATTTTCTTCAGAATATCCCTCTAAATATAATTCATTTAAGATGTAATGTTTTAAATCTCCGGGGATAATAAACTTATAAAATATTTTTTCATTATGAGGAATGATAAAATCATTTAATCCATAAAGTTTAACATAATTTTTAATTTTTGCTTTAGGATCAATATTATTTATTACATCTTCTATTATAATCTGGTCTAAAGGTCGCCTATCAAAATTATAGTTTTCACTAATAATAAAGGTAAATAACCCTTTTTGTCCCATCAAATTTTTGTTTGAATTATACTCGGGTCTGTAAAATTGTAATTTATATGGGTGCGGATGACCGGGGATATAACTATTTTCAAATAATTTATAATTAAAAGCCCATAAAACACAGTCATCAGTGTTGTTGTGTAAAATATTGTTTGTTGCAAAATATAAAGAAGATTTATAATCATAAGACCAATCCATAGCTTGGGTAGGTAATCCATAATGTTGAGCTAATGAAATTATTTCAAAAAAATCTAAATTAGGCCATTTATTTTTTGGTGGTTTAAATTCAATTGTTTCATGGATTAAACGTCTAATGGTTGGAGTAGTGGAAATTTTCAAACCACTTTTATCTGCCCAGTTTAAAAATTTTAAGAGAACATATAATTCTCTTTTATATTGTATTTCATTTTCTGATTTGACCCAACATTGTGCAGGAGTATTATCTTTCATTTCTTTAGAATTTTTATTCAAAAGAATTGTCTTACCTTCTTCATTTAATTTTTTATAAGTTTCATATGGAATTTTGCATCTTCTAAAATGATCTGCTGCTGAAGTTAGTTCATATACGCAAAATTTTGAATCAATATAGTTATTTATCATGTAATTTCCGTTTTCATCTTTTCTTAAAGCAGATGGAATTAATTCATATTTACTACTTCCTAAACCTCTAAAAATATAATTTTCACGAAAATTAGGGGATTTTCCTTGAAGTTTTTCAATTAATTCTTCATATGATTTAATTTTAATTATTTCAATAAAATCTTCGAAATTAACCATTATTGCCTCTCTAAATATTTTTGAACCTACTTTTTTTTAAATTTTATTTTATTTTATTTTCATTAAGTAATATTAATTATATAATTTATCTTGGTTAGAACGTTTTATAAATTATGCATTCATGATGGTTTAATTGGTTCCACAAATCATCAAATGCTTCAATAATTAATTCTGGATAAGGTATTAACTGTAAGATGTGATGTTTTTTTCCAAAAGAATTTACTGACGTTCCAAGCGAATAAACTTTTGGTTCTTTATAAATATTATTTGAAGGAAATATTAAAAATCTATCGTGGAATGGATAACCGTAAGTTCCATGTTGCATTCTCACTTCTAGGTTTAAGTTTAAACCATATTGTTTTTTAATCTTAAATCCTTTTTTAATTTCATTAATCTTTCCAGCTTTTTTTGAAGTAATTGCTCTAAGAGGAACGTTAAGTGTTTCCGAATAATATAATGTCTTAAAAATTTCATCTGCAGTTAGATAAGGATCCCATAAATAAACTCCATTTGCACCATTTTCGGAAATTAGTTTTTGCAAATCCTTCACGGCATTTTGTTCTTCATTATATTGTTTAAATGATAATTTATTTGATAATCCAATTTTTTTAATATGGTTTACAGAGTGATTTATTTCATCATTGTAATCTAGGGGTCTTCGTTTGATTATTGGAGAAATTTTATTTAAAGGAATTCTTTTAAGTTTACCGTTTTCATAAAATTCCCTTACATAATCTTGTGACACGACTTTTGCATTAATACTTAAATCATGCATGTAGTCCCCAACATCATGATACAATATTAAATTATCTTCTAAATTATAAATTGTAGTTTCTATCCCTCCATATGAAAAATTATCGAATATAAATTCTTCTTCATCAAATGTTTTTAATTTTTTAGTTGAACTTCCTATAATAATGTTATCTTGTTTTGAAGTCACTGTCACAATGCCATTTGGTGTTTCGTTTAATTTTTCATTCCAGCTAATTGATATTTTTGTCCGATCAAATTCAGTTACAAACTGATTAACATTTAATATGGTTATGGGGAATTGAAAAATAAAATTTCCAATTCTTTCAGGCACAATTTTAAATTTAAAATCTAATATTTCTTCAATATGATTACAAATTTTATTAAACTCTTTATAATTCTTATTGAATGAAAATTCTTTTTTAGAATTAAAAAATTCCAAAATATATGAAGATTGCACTGCATCTTCTTTAATTAAAATTTCCTCTAATCGATTTTGTTTTTTCAATGAAATGAATTGTTTTGGAATTAATTCCAATGATTTTTGTTTGAATTCATTGTCATCTGAATTAATCCAAATATTATTCTTCAAAGATTCAAATCTATTTTTCACTTCTTCAATTGTTAAATAATACTTTTGAATGCCTAATGAATAGTTTTTATTTATGTTTTCAGGGGTGTGCGTTAAATATCTTGCTAATTTTCCATTATACTCTGATTCAGTAAAATAAATTAATGTATAAAGGTTTAAGATAGTATTATCTGATTTATTTATTAAAAATATTTCAGTTACTTCGCAACTTTTATAAAAACCCAGTTTTTCAGGGGACAATAGTAAATTAAAAATCATCTCTTTTCACTAATTTAAGCATATTTAAATTTTCAAATAATTTATAATAAATTTAATTTGATGGATGTGTTATGAGTGTAGGTTACATTCAGCTAACAGTTCATCAAATTTTTCACTTTTTTTAATGTCAATTAAATATTTTTCATATCGAACTTCCTTATCTAGTTCTGAAATATATTTTAGATTATTTTTAGAGTCATTTATTAATTTTTCCACTTTATTAATTTCTGATGAATTTAATAAACTTAAAAAGATTTTCCAATCATTCATGTCTATTGTAATGAATTTATTACTAAATTTATTTTTCAATTTATTTAAAGTGATTCTTAATAATTCATCTTTTGGAATAATTTCTAATTCATGTAACACATTAAATAATTGTGATAATTCTCTTAAATTTTTTATTTCTAAATCATTGAAAATGCTATAAAAAATATCATAATTGTCTTTAAGAATATTTGCAACATCAATTAGAATTTTCTTGCTTTTTGGAGATTTGATATAATCTAGAATAATTCTTATTAATAATGGGAGTTCTATTCTTTTTAAAATATTAAAATTATGGTGCCACATTTCAACATCAGATTTAAATCGGCTATTTTCATTTGTAAATGGTTCTATTAGATAATTAAATAATGCATACATCTTTAAATCATCATCAAAGTTAAAATCAATATCATTGTTTATTTTCAAATTATTAATTATTTTGTCTTTTAATAGTGATATAAATAGATAATTATGTTTTTCATTAAACATCAATTTAAAAAAATACTTTTTATCATATTTATAAATCCAATTTAATAATAAGATAAGTGGTTGAGGTATAGAAAATGGAATGGGCCACCATTCCTTAATAAATGAATAATAATTATGATAAGGAGTAACAGGAAAATATTTATAGTTAATATTTAAGTGGCCTTTGAAATATTGCATTAAATATCCTTTTAGATTTGAATATGATTTTAATTTAGTGATATTGGGTAAATCATTAATATTTTCAATATCTCTATTTAAAAATCCAATATAAAAGGCAAAAGTATATTTCATTTTATCTTTTTTTCGAAAATCTTTAATTATTGTTTCAAATTTTTCTTCTTCTAATTCAATTTCTGATATTTTATATAATTCATTTAAAAAAGAAGATTCACTGATTTCTAAACCCTCTATCATGATTTTATCAATGATTTTTTCTAAATCTTCAAGTTCCATTTTATTCCTCCAAGTTGTATATGTTATCTGAAACAATATCATCGTACAAAATATTAAAAATTTCTTTAGAACATAATGAATCTAATTTTACTATATTTGAATAATTATTCCCATAAGAATTTAAAGAGGTTCCCATTTGATAACCAATAATTGATTTAGCTGTTTTTGAAAATATAAAACGGTCATGAAAAGATTCTTTTGCTTTAATAAAATTTAAATTTTTTAAATTCAATCCCCTAAATGCATCCCTTGCATTTTCACTTAATTCTCTTTTAAACTTATTAAATGTAATACCATTTGTTTCACAAAAAACAATATTTTTAACATTATCAGTCTTACATAAAAGTGTAACAATATTTATTAAACCTGAAATGCCTCCATTATCATCGCTAATCGCATATGGGTCATATATCCAAATTTCTCCTGAAAGACTCATTAGTTCTTCAAATATTGATAATGCTTTTAAACGTTCATTTTTTCTTAAAAATTTACATAAATTTTTTTCTAATTTCTTATTCTTTTTAATACTTGATGATTCAATATTTAAATATGCTGAAATAGAATCTAGGGAGGCATTATCGCTTATTACAAATGAATCTTCAATTCCTTTTGTAATATTAATTTTCTTTTTAGTGCCCAGTAACTCTTTTTGCATCGTGTTAGTTATAGTTCTAATATTCATGCCGATTGAACGAATAATATTATATTTAGCTTTATAAATTAAATGATTTTCAAAAAATATTTCAATTTCATAGTTATTCCAATCACCTTGTGAGTATATTTCATAACCATTAGTCACATCTTCAAAAATATAAGATTCCAAAATTATATCATTCAATTTAAATTTAACAATTGCAGTTCCTTTAACATCTTCTCCTTTTAGAGTCAAATAAGGAAATGTTTCAGAGTTATGACTTTCGCTAAATATTTTCACTGGAGAAAAAATGATCAAGTTTCCGCTCCCAGAAGCAGTTATTGGATAATTACAATATTCTTTAACAAAATTAAATAATATTTCAAATTCATCATCAGACACATTTAATTTATTATTTTCCACTATGGAATTATCTGTTTGATTAACAAATTCTTTATAAAATGTACTATAATTTCCATAGGGATTCTTCTCATGGTTGCAATCAAGGAAACCTTCAATTACAAAATCTGATTTAAAATCAGTAAAAATCTTTATTTTCATCATTAAATTCTTTAAAAACAATTTTATTGCCTGAAATATTTATAAATTCTTCTAATATTCTATTTTCAATATGTTTTTCCATTTTTTCATGACACAATGTTAGAATTTTATCGTCATTCCAATAAACTTCTTGAATTATCAATTTTATCCCTCAAATATTTGTAAATAAATTTGAACACATATTAAAATTAAATTCACAATACTCACTCCAGTCATTATCCAAGTTAGGTTTTTCGTTGTTTTATTTTGATTAAAACTTTCTTTATTTAATCTAGATGATGATTCTTCAGATGTTTTAACAAAATTATATAATCTTGCGTTGCTGATTATTTGTGAAGTTTCTGCTGGTGAACACCAATTAGGTTTAGATTTTATGTCTAGTAGACCATACATTCCGTATTGTTTTTTTGTAATGTTTTCTTTAAACTTACACATTTTTCTAAGATTATTTAATTGTTTACAATAATCATATGCTGGACAAAATCTAATTTCCCAAATGTTGCCTTTAAAATTTTGTTTGTAAATTGCTTTTTTAACACACTCTTCACAGCAATAATATTGTTTATCATCATTAACATAGTGTGCATATTCATCAATTTCATTACCGCAAATACTACAGTTATCGTTAATTCTTTTCATATATATTCTCCATATTAGTAAGATTTATCATACAATTTTCATTTTGGCAATGTTTAATAAATTCATTGAAAGTGGGGTGATGTTTCAATGTTTCAGTATTTCCAATAACTATTAATTTTCTTTTTGCACGAGTTAAAGCAACATTTATTCGCTGGTCATTAATAAATCCCGTTTCATTATCATCATTGCTCCTAACAGGGGATAAAATTATTATTTCCTTTTCTTTTCCTTGAAACCCATCTACTGTATTTACTTCAACATCAATCATTTTTTTAATCAAATCAACTTGATCATTATAAAGGGATATAATTCCAACATTCTCTTTATCAATGGTTAATTTCAGATATTTGTCTGCAATTTCAGATGCAATTTTAGCTTCCAAGGCATTAAATGTCGAGGTACTGTTCTCATATTGTTTTTCTTTATTATTTTCCAATGATTTTGTATCTAAAAACACTAAAGGACTTTCTATGTCGCACTTCCCAAATCTTTCATCTATTTTTATATTTTTATAATTCTTGTCACATTTTAATCTATTGTTATAGAATTTCTTGTTTGGAAATTTCATCAAAGTTTCATTCATCCTATGTTGAATATTCAAGAATTGTTTTTGACTAGGAAAATTATTAATAAGTTTTTTAAATAAAGTCTCTTCTAATTCAACACATTTACTTTTAACTGTGGGTGGCAATTGCTTATGATCACCTGCTAAAATAAATTTATCAGCTTTTGATATGGGCAATAATACTTTAGGGATAGTTGTTTGTGATGCTTCATCAATAACTGCAACACCAAAGGAAACATTATTAAGAACATCTAATGTAGAGGATGAGTTAGTGGTTAGAACTATTTCGCTTTCAGATATGATTTCTGATTCAATTTCTTGTTTTAATAGATTATTTTTAGCATATAATTGATTAATTAGAAATTTGTCATAATTTGGCTTATTAGTTAATTTTTTTATTTTCTTGAGGTTTTTTGAAATCTCTTTATATTTTGGATGATTTTTAAATTTAAAGTTCAAAGTTGCTTTTCTAACCTTATAATTAATTTTATGCTCATTACCGATTCTTGTTATATTTAATTTTGTTGGCATTAATCTTTCAACAATATTATCAACAGCTGCATTACTATCAGCAGTTACTAATACTTTATGATTTTTGGCTTCTTGGCGAATTAATTCAACCAAGGTTGTAGTTTTTCCAGTTCCAAATGGTCCATGGATTAAAAAGAAATCTTCACTTTTTAAACTTCTAATCACGGCTCTTTTTTGTGATTTATTGAGATGTTTGTCATAAAAATTAATGTATTTTATTCTTTTTTTATTTGGAGGATTTAAATTATTTAATGCATATTGAAGAGCCATAAATACATTGGGGTTTTGTTTATATAAATTTAAATTTTCAATCATTTTCATATATTCACTATCCCTGACAAATAAATCAATTCTTGCTTTATCAGGTATTCCCCATTCTAAAATTTTTTCGTTATCAAATACAACTAAAATAGAGTTTGATCTTTTTTCATAAACTTTGCCCTTTAAAATTTTTTCAGGATGATTTTCGTCACTCACTAAAACGGTATCTAATTCATTTATGTCTGTGTTTATTTTTTCATCTTTTTTGAATTTTACAGTGATTGGGAATTTATGTATTCTACGTCCAGAAATATTTCTAATTGTATTTTCACCATTTGATTCATGATTTTGAAGTAACTCAATGAGTTTTTTCTGCATTTCTTTTTCTTCAAAATTTCTCTCATGCATAATAAGATTAATTAATTTATTTTTATATTCTTCTGGCAATGATATCACTTAAAAATTTGGTTAATAGTATATTATTTTAAATACTATTTAAACTATAAGAGAGAGCATTTGCAAAGTATTATTGTGGTGATACATTGACTCAAAATAAAATAGACATTGAAAACTATGAATTAATAATACCTTTTTCTTTAATTTCATACCCTCCGATTGTGGTTGATATAGAATTATGTGAATTTGACATTAACAATTTAAACCTTAAATTAACAAAAAATAACAACAAATATTATTTGAATGTATCAAATTTTGATGATAAGTCTGAAATATGTGATTTTATAGAGAATTTTGAATTTTTTATAAAATATTATACATTAGGAAGGGAATACTGTGCTATTGAGTATGATGAGAATGAAATATATCCTAAAGGAATTAGTATGGAATTAAAAGAGGTACAAATAAAAGAAACTTCTGATCGTTTTGAAAAAGAATTAGAGAAAACTTTAACCGGTAAATATGAATTAACTGAAGATTTAAAATTAGCATTGGATATATATTCAAAACACGCACAATATAACAAAAAAAGCCAATATTTAGATTTAATTACTATATTGGAAATATTAAAGCCCACTTATCCAGTTTCAGATAAATCTTTAAAAGCTATTGGTGAAATTAAAAAGGATATGAAATCAATTCGAAAGAATTTTAAAAATGGGTCTGAAGAGTTTAAGGAATTTGATAGATATTTCCATGACTTAAAGTTTTGGGAGGATAAGTCTATTAATAGTTCATTACAAAAATTTGCAAATGGGCATCAAGAAGATTTTAAGGAATTTAAAGATATTGATGATAAACTTAAAAGGGCATATGCTATACGTAGCAATATTACTCATAATGGATTTATTGATGATGACTTTGAGAAATATTATAATTTTTTAAGGAAATTTGTTGGGAAATTATTAAAAATAATGATTGATGAATCTAGAAGAGATTAAATTTATTGTTTTATCATATCAAATGAGTAAATAACATTTAATATTGTAGAAGTGATTAATCCAATGTGGAAAAAGAAATACCATAAATTATATTTTCAGGATACCCGAGATATTAAATCACAAGCTGAAGCTTCAATTTTAAAAGAGGATAATTTTCCTAAACTTCTTTTTAAATACATGAAAGCAGAACATGCAATAAATTCTCTCGAAGATGATTTCATAAAAGTTTCAGACCCCTTCCATGTCAACGATCCATTTGAGGGGGAAATGCTTTTTGATTATGAAATGATATCTCAACAATATAAGGATGATTTGCTCATTCGACAGCGGGAGGATCCGAATTTGAACTTCTCTGATGAAGACAAAAACTTAATTGTCAACAGCGAAAATCCTCTAAATTCATTCATGGATATTGTTTATAATAATGATTCGGGCAGGGGTGAGGGCTTAACAATGGAGGAATTCAAATTAGAGTTTGTGGAGACTTTTGACGAGTTTGCCCAGTATAGTGTAAAAAATTATAATCATGAACTGAAAAAACAGATGCTTTTTGTTTGCTTATCCGAATCGAATAATATTATTCCAATGTGGGCACATTATGCAGGCAATCACACAGGAGTATGTATTGGATATGACCTTACGGATTTTGAGTTGGGTTCTGAAGAAACATGTCATCCTATTTTATATGTTCAGGGCTCTGATTTTACAGAGGAAATCAATAACATTGATAATGCTGAGCGAAACAAATTGAAAGTTTTGGAAGAGCCGTTTTTGAAAAAGTCACATGACTGGAGTTATGAGAAGGAATGGCGGATACTAATTGATAAAATGAAATTAAGGCAAGCATTAAAATTAGGATTTTCATCTGTTATGGATAGACGTGAGGATTTATGCTTTATTAAATTTCCAAAACCTGTCTGTGTATTTTTGGGGTTGAATATTTCGGCTGATTGTAAACAAGAAATTATAAAAATTTGTAAAGAACGTGGAATAACAATTTATAAAATGATTAAAGATTCAAGCAGGTATAATTTAAGTCATATGGAAATTTAAATTGTTTAATTCGAATACATTGCCTTACACAATTCCTTGAAGGTAATTAAATGATTCTATTAGATTTAAATTTCGGATTATTTAAGTGAAGTATTTATCTCATCCATTTGTTTAATCAACTCTACTTTCAAGCATTGTCATGCCTTTTCCACATCTAGATATAGCTTTTCATATAGTTGACCAGATCATCTTTAAACTCATTATCATCCAATGCAAATTCGATTGAGGTCTTAAGCCATTCGAGTCTGTTTCCAATGTCATAGGTTTTGCCTTCAAATGCGACTCCATAAATTGAATCCAGTTTTTGAAGGGCATCGGTAAGCTGAATTTCACCGCCAACTCCAGGCTCTGTCTCATCAATCTTGTCAAAAATATCTGGTGTCAGCACATACCTGCCCATTATTGCAAGGTTGGATGGTGCCTTATCCATTGGTGGTTTTTCAACCAGTTCTTCGATTTTGTAGATGTCCTTTTCAGCTTCGATTCCTTTAATGATTCCATATCTTTCAACTTTTTCTGGTGGAACCTCTTCAAGAGAGATTGCAGATGCATTGTACTTATTGTAAACACCTATTAACTGTTTGGTACATGGGGTGGGACCTTTAGTGATCGAATCACCTAAAAGAACAGCGAAAGGTTCTCCTCAAATATGTCTTTGGCCGCATTTGATTGCATCGCCCAATCCGTTTTGCTCTTTTTGTCTGACATAACAGATGTCTGCCAAGTCAGTAATTTTTCTGATTTCCTTAAGGTCATGGTCTTTTCCTGCCTTTTGAAGGTTGTATTCAAGTTCATAGTACTTGTCGAAATGGTCTTCAATGGATCTTTTGTGTCTTCCTGTGACTATGATGATGTCATTGATTCCTGAAGCCACTGCCTCTTCGACAACATACTGGATGGTTGGCTTGTCATAGACCGGTAACATTTCCTTTGGTTGAGCTTTAGTTGCGGGAAGGAACCTGGTTCCTAATCCTGCGGCGGGAATAATTGCTTTCATGTATTTATATTGTATTTGGCTATGGATAAATTATGTGGAAAATCTTGGTTTTGATTTTGTGTTATAAAGACACGGCGGATGATTTTTTAACATTTTATGGTGGTTCCCATTTGCTCACAAGTTTAGTTTTTTTAGACACAAGTTAGTTTAGGTTTATTCTTTTTTAGTAACAATATTTTTAGTCACAAGTTAATTTAGGGTTATACTTTTTTAGTAACAATTCTTTCATGAACATTGGTTTTGCAGAATATTTTGAATGAAAATATACGTTGGATGATTTTTGAATAAGTTTTTATTAAGAGATTATTAAGACTTATCCCTTTTTAGTAACAAGGTTTAGATAAGTTTTTATTAAGTTTTTATTTAGTTATTATTTACACTTATCCCTTTTTAGTAACAATGTTTTTTCAGAAATACGTATATTTCTGCTTAAAAAAGAATATGGAGACTAAACTCCACTATCGTATTACATAATCAATCTTGCTTAATGTATGGCTCATCCATGACGGAATTGTTAGTTAAAGATAATTTGAAGAATATTTTTGATAGTTAGTAAAATCAACCCACAACCGACTGATATAATCAGCAGTTACCTGAAATGGAGATTTCAATATCCTATCAGTTTCTTCTTTTAAAAACCAACACTGCCAGGGACAATAAAAGCAACACAAGAGGATTGCCTGTCTCATGACTTCCATTCACTTTGGCGAATCTAGTCTTTTTAAAGGATGCGTTTGTGTGATTTTGTGTAAGGTTCTCTTTGATGTTTGTCTGGTTTGTAGTGTTTTGGGAAGTGCTGTCTGATCCATTTCCTGTTGAGTTTTGAGTCAGGTTGTTTTGAAGAGTTATGTTTCTGAAATATATCTTGTATGCGAAGTAATTCTGATACTCGTTGATGTTGGATATGAAGTTTCTGAAACTATAAACCATTTCAGTGGTGTCGTTGACTTTCAAAACACCATCATTGGGCACCTTGACAGTTGCAGATTTCTCGATGATTTTTTCATATAATGTCTGATTGAACTTGCTGAACTGCTTGTTGTCGGTGAATTTCCAAATCATATGCTGGGTGGCAATGACGTCACGCTGTGACTCCTCATAGAAATATACAAAGAATGTTTTTATGTTATTGTCGACATCCTCGTCATGGACATAGAACTTATCGCCCTTTTCAGCTGAATGCTCACCCCATTCAATACAATATCCCTTGTACCCGTCGCTGAAGCTGATATTGGAATCTCCGCTTTCAAGAGCTTCAGTCATAGGCTCATCTGATAGGTACTGAGTAGGATTGTCCACAACAGTCGTGTTGTTCCCGGCCATGACCGGGGAAATTGTTATTACCAGTATGGCAAAAATGAGAATTAATTTCATTTTCATGGTGATATGTATTTTGGGTATTATATAAATTATTTTCCATTTGGAAAATTCTAAAACAGGGTTAGTGGGTTAAATTTAACTAATTATAGGGGATTTTATGTTTATTGATGAAAATGAGTGTTTTAGTTAATAAGGTTATAATTAGTGTGGAATAGAATTAAAACAATCTTACATAAAATCAATTTAAAAATCAAATAACGTTGTTTGTTTTGGCTCAATATATCTTATTACTTCAGTATCAATTAGATTATCACTTTCTTTTAGGTGTCCAAGCAATAATGGTGATTTCTCATCATGCAACTTAATAACATTCTTAGGAATATCAGGTTTTCGATTTGCGTAGCAATATTTACACTCACTTAAACAGGAATTATATGCTCCAATATCTCTTGAAGGAATACAATGACAGTTTTCTCTAATTCCACTAGCTTTAACATTTTTATAGACCACACCATGTGCCTGTTCCAATATTTCACGAGTTGTGCAACCTGCAGCATGTATACCATATTTTTCATAGCTTTCATTTGTTGCACAGGTTTGCGTATAAAGATTATACTTCTCGGATATCTCACCAATCCCTTTCAATAGCCTCACTTTATCATCATCAGTGAGTGGAATTATTTCAGGCATATTCTCTTCAACTTTTTTGTACATGTCCACAAAGCTGAATATGCATCTGTAAACCAAAGAGGCAATAGCTTCAGCCATATACTCAAAAGTTTCCAGATGTTTTTCAACTGTATATTTTTCAGTAAGCAGTATAGGGTCATATCTCCAGAGAATCTTATTCCTACCGACAATATCAGATAGTCTTTCCAACGTTTTAATAGATTGATTTATTGTTGGAACTTTAGGTTCTATATCCTTGCCGTATGCAGTAATCGTGTAGTTGCACAGAATATTGTATTTTTCATCAATACCTCCTATATGTTCCAGTATAGGTTGGTAGTTTTTGGAGCAAAACAGCAAGCAATCCACATCTTCAGGCCTTAAACTTAACTTATACACATTCTCTCTTGCAAAGGGATTTCTTGAATATGCATATCCTTCACTAAGCCTGTTCAGTAGCCATGGAGTGTAGTAGTTCACTATGTCTGTTCTTCCGCCAACATTTATTATCATTTTATCACTTACTATTTTTGGTGATTATCACATTTTTTATTTGTGTTTTGGCCAGACTTATGGAGTCAGTTCTTACAAATAAATTTTGTTCAAGACAACATGATTATTTCTGAATAGCAATAGCTATTCCTATTTATTGTCTGAATATCCGTTAAATTTTAGCTTTTTGAACGAAATTGCAAAACTTTAATTACAGAAGAAAATAATACTATTATCTGTAGTGAGAGAAAAGTAGTAGATAATTTAGGTACTATTGGCGTAGCAATACTTACATCCGTGCATGCAAGTGTTATATAATCCAATATCCCGTCCCATTAAACAGTTGCATTCACGGTTCCTATATTTTCCTTTAGGGACTTTTAAATTATTTCCAATAGCCATTTCCAACACCTGCTGGGTCATGCATCCGGTTGAATCGAAACCGAACCGGTCAAGCAATGTGCCTTCAACACAGGTTTTCATCTGTATGCCGTATACTTTCGCAATTTTTGAAAAGCCTTCACCAATAGCTAATCGTTCATCCCTTGTTACTTCCCTAGCTTCGGGAAAATTTCTCAAAACCTTTTGGTACAAATCTATAAAGCTTATTGTGCAGTCGGAAGTGTATTCATGCAATTCAGATGCCATCTCTTCAAACTTTTCAATATGAAAATCAATGCCATATTTTTCAGTGATGAATATTGGATCATATCTCCAGGATACGCAATTGCTTCCCAAAGCTTCAGACAGCTCCCTGAATGTTTTAATGACTTTCCTGTAGTCCGGAACATTGACTTCAACATCCTTGCCGTAAGGGTTTATTGTCACAAACCAAAATTGCCTATAATCGGAAAGCTTATCCAGATTTCTTACCAATGGCTTTGGATTTTTAGAGCAGAAACATATAACATCAACTGTTTTGGGATTGAAATTGTACTTATAAATTTGATTATTGTAGGGATTTTTGCTGAGTACGAAACCCTCTTCAATTCTCTTCAAGAACCATTTTGAATAAAAAGCGGGAATGTCAGTTCTTGTTCCTGTATTTATTATCATGAAAAAAAGAAAAAGTAAAAGAGATTTTATAAATCTCTTCCGAAAATGTGTACAGCTGCAGTACCTCCGGTACCACCTATGTTGTGGGTCATACCGATTTCTGCACCTTCTACTTGACGTCCACCAGCTTCTCCTCTAAGTTGCCATACGATTTCAGCAGCTTGAGCAATACCGGTAGCTCCTAATGGGTGTCCACGTGCTTTAAGACCACCGGAAGAGTTGATTGGGAAATCACCGTCGATTTCAGTTTGACCTTCTTCAATAGCTATTCCACCTTTACCTTTTTCGGCAAATCCTAAATCCTCTACAGCTAAAAGCCCGTTGATTGAGAAGCAATCGTGAACTTCAGTTACGTCAATGTCTTTAACGGTAACTCCTGCCATTTCATAAGCTTTTCTGGAAGCAACCTTGGTAGATTCAATAGTAGTAATGTCTTTTCTGTCGTGTAATGTCATAGTTCCCGAAGCCTGTGCAGAAGCTTTTACATAAATAGGAGTATCTGTGTATTTTCTTGCATCTTCAGCAGGAACCATCACAACTGCTGCTGCTCCGTCAGTTACGGGAGAACAGTCTAGTAAAGTCAATGGATCTGCCACCATGGTAGAGCTTAATACCTTGTCTACACTGATTTCAAATGGGAATTGTGCATTTGGGTTTTTGGATGCGTTTTTATGGTTAACTACTGAAAATTGTGCCAATTGTTCACGAGTAGTTCCATATTCATACATGTGCCTTTTTGCAATCATAGCATATAATGACGGGAAAGTAGCTCCTTGCTGTGCTTCCCATTCCTGGTCGGAAGCGGTAGCAATAGCTGGAGTAGCATCCACAACATCAGTCATCTTTTCCACACCTGCAGAAATTACAACATCATGATAACCTGATGCAACAGCCATAATTCCCTGTCTTAGGGCAAGTCCTCCAGATGCACAAGCAGCTTCAACTCTTGTGGTTGGAATTGGGTTGAGCCCTACATGGTCAGAAATAAGAGCTGCAATGTGTTCCTGTTGTACAAACAATCCGGAAGACATGTTTCCAACATACATTGCTTCAATACTGTCACCATCAATTTCAGCATCGACAATAGCCTTTACTCCTGCCTCAGCAATCAAATCTCTAAATGATGAATCCCATAATTCACCAAATTTTGTTTGTGAAACTCCGATAATCGCAACATCTCTCATATTTAAGCCCCCTTACATTT
>NZ_CAMVEE010000003.1 GCF_947166415.1 uncultured Methanobrevibacter sp.
CTTCATATCTTCTCATTTTACTGGTTTTACCTCTAGGGCGTCTCCATTTGATTCCTAGTTTTTTATAACGAGCATATTCTTGTCTTTTAAATCTTTTATTTGCCATTTAAATCACCAAAATTATTCCTTGCTAGTTAAGTAAATTCCGTCTTGGAATACTCTAGGATCTCTTCCTTTAATTTTTGTCGCTTGTTCTAAGTTAGCCATAGTTTGACCAACATGTTCCTTATTAATACCAGTAATTGTTACCTCATCACCTTTAACAGATACTTCTGCAGAACCTACAATTTTAGCGGTTCTTGGGTGTCTTTCCCCGAGGAAATTGTCAATTACTACTGAATCGCCTTGAACTTTCACAGTCATTGGAAAGTGAGCAAATACGATTTTCATGTGGTATGTGAAACCATCTGTTACACCAATAATCATGTTGTTGATGTGTGCCCTTGTGGTTCCAATCATTGCTTTGTCTTTCTTTTTTGGAAATGAAGTTTCCAATACGATTTTGTTATCTTCTTCTTTAATACTTACATTAGGATAAGTAAATTTTCTGGAATCTTCTCCATTAGGTCCTTTTACAGAGACCACATTATTTTCAATTATAACTTCAACGCCTTCAGGGATTTCAATATTTTCCCTTATAGCTGCAGCTACTACCATTTTATCACCTAATACATGTAAGCCAACAAACGTCCGCCAATTCCTTTTTCTTTTGCCTCATAGTGAGTCATAATTCCTTTAGGAGTAGTGACGATTAAAATACCAAAGTTCTTTGCTGGCAAATATCTTTTTTCAAATTTCTCAAATTCATCTTTCTTAACAGCATGACGAGGTTTGATAACACCACATTTGTTAATGTTACCTAATAATTCAACAGTGAATTTACCTGCCCTGTTGTCATCAATATATTCAAAATTACCAATATAATTCTCTTTTTGCATAGTGCTTAAAACTTCTCCAATTAATTTGGAAGCAGGAGAAATAACACAAGAGTCATTCACTTGTAATTCGTTATTTCTGATATTAGTTAAAGCATCAGCAAGAGGATCCATAAGACTCATATTTATAACCTCTAATTATATTTTTTAAAACCCATTTTAGGGGCAACTTCCCTAAAACATTGTCTGCATAAGTTTATACCATATCTGCTAACCATAGCAGAGTGGTCTCCACAACGACTACATTTTTTTGCAGCTTTTCCGTATTTTCTTGGCAAAATATCACCTTATTCAGTCACATAATTAACTTTGAAGTTTTCTTCCATAAATTTCATAGTTTCTTCTTTAGAAATTCTATGTTTTTGAGGAACTTTCTTTTGTCTGATTTTTCTTTTTGCAATTCTGTAACCAGGTTTTTCGAATGTAATGGATACGTTCATACCAAAGATACCGATATCCGGGTTATATCTCATACCTGGAATATCAATATGTTCACCAATACCAAAAGAAAGGTTACCTTGAGCATCAAATTGAGTAGGTCTAATGTTCCTACCAATACCTTCTAAAACCATGTTAATAGCTTTATCAGCTTTTTCTCCACGTAAAGTTAATTTACATGCGATTGGTTGGCGTTTCCTAATACCCCATTCAGGGTTGGTTACAGTAGAGAAAGTTTTTACAGGGGTTTGACCGAACATTTCTTCTAAAAGAGTGATTGCACGTTCTAATTTTTCACCTGCTTCTCCAACACCAATGCTGACAGTAGCTTTTTCAACACGTACTTCGTTCATTGGGTTCATTTATTAACCTCCAATAAAGAGATTGCTGGTGCATCAGTACCAACAACAAATGCATAATCTTTTAAAGTTAAGAAATCATCTTTTGTACTGTTTTCAATAATAATAGTGTTTGGATTAGAAGATTTATTTTCAATAATTTCAGTTACAGTACCTAATTCACCTGTGTGTTTACCACCGGTAACAAGCACAGTAGCTCCTTCTTGTAAAGGATATGCTTCAACAATTTCTTGTTCAGGTACTTTTAAACAAATTACATCTCCAACAGAGTATGCATCTTCATCAATGATAACGTTTTTACCATCGTGAAGGTTTAATTGAGTTTTTCCACCTTTAATAGTGGTTTTATTAACAATTTTAGATAATTTAGCACTATTATCATCAATTAAATCTAATTGTAATCTTCCTTTTCTATCTAAAAGAACTCTGTAAGATTCGCCAGTTTTTGGAATTTCAACGATATCCATGAATCCAACTGGGAATTTGTAATCTTTAACAATTCTTCCATCTACTAAAACATTACCAGAGTTGATAATTCTTTTAGCTTCTCTAGCGTTGTCAGCTAATTTTAAGATATCTCTGATAACTAAAGTTAATGGAATAGAATGTTCAATGGAATGAGAACCTGGAGAAGGTTTTACAGTCCAAGTGTCTTCTTTAGGATGAATAGGCCAAGATTTAGGTGCTTTATATCTTTTAAGATGTTTTCTGGATCCCATTTTAGCCATTTTAATTATCTCCTTTATCTTTAATTCTTCTATCGTCTTTTAAATTTGCATCAATAATTACTAAGTTAGATGGATCGACTGGAAGGAAAGTAGCAGTTCCGTCAGGTTTGGATAATGTAACTTCTTCAATGGTTACTTTATAATTACCGTAATCAACACTTAGAACTTCTCCTTCGTGTCCTTTGAAGTCTCCACGTACAACACTAACTTTGTCTCCTGTTCTGACTGGTAAAGATCTTTTTCCTAATTTTTCTCTTAAATCTTTACTTAATGCAGCACTAAGATGTTTTCCACGTGCGTGAGCAGGAGCATTGTAAAGAGCTTTTCTTTGTTTTCTTGGTTGTTTTGACATTTTTTCACCTATACTAAAATACTTGCTGCACTACCAACACTAGGCCATCTGTCAGCTGCTTCTTTAGCAACAGGACCTCTGATTTCTGAACCTTTTAAAACACCTTCAGGAGTAATGATAACAGCTGCGTTATCTTCAAACTTAACACGAAGGCCGTCAGCACGTCTGTATTCTTGTTTTTGTCTAATTACAACTGCGTTAACAACTTCTCTTCTCATATCAGCAGTTCCTTTTTTAACGGAAGCAACAACTAAGTCTCCGACACCAGCTACGTCGAGTCTTCTTCTTACACCTTTGAAACCTTTTACTGAAATAATTTGGATTTCACGTGCACCGGTATTGTCTACACATTGTAATCTTGCTCCAATTGGTAATGCTTTAGAAACATTTGAGGTTAATGGTTTCATAATAATTACTCTCCTTTAACTTCAACTAAAACAAAATGTTTAGTTTTACTCAATGGTCTGCATTCTGCAACTTTTACAGAATCACCAACATTCACATGTAAACAATCTGGTTTGTGAACATTGATTTTTGATTTTCTTTTTTCATATCTTTCATATTTTTTAATGAATTTATAGTAACTACGTTCAACAGTAATAGTCCTTTCTGCTTTGTTACTTACAACAACACCTTCAAGAACTTGACCTCTTACAGGTAAAGTCCCGTGGAAAGGGCAGTTAGGATCATCACATGTAGTTTCTGGTTCTTGAACATTAAGCCCAACCATATTATCACCATTTATATTTTTTTAAACCTTTTTTTTATTCTATCTTCAGGACGAATTGATAAAATTTCACCATTTATTTCTATTTTTTCCCCGTTCGGAATTTCAAATAAAAATATTGAACCCTTTTTCGGAATCAATTTCTCGTTTTTATTTGCATCCTCAATTTTAATGGTATTCTTAGTTTCATCAATAACTGTTCCCAATAACTTAAGAGATTTATCCTTCGCATTAGTTATCTCGACATTCAATCCAATGAACTCATGATGAACTAAATTCCTTGAAGTAATCATAATCCCAATCTCTTAATGAAATATTTACAATAAATCATGCAGAAAATTACAAAATTTTATTGAAAAACATATCGAAAGGATGAACTATCTCCTTTTTTTACTATTCTTCTTAGATTCACGAATTTCAATAGTATCAGATGAGAAACCCATATCAGATAAAACTTCTTTGACTCTGACTTTGTGATCCCCTTGAAGTTCTATTTGACCGTTTTTAGCGGTACCTCCGCAAGCACATTTTGCTTTAAGAGTTTTAGTGAGTTCTTTGATATCAATATCGTGTTCATCTATACCTTCGATAATAGTCATGAGTTTTCCGAATCTTCTTCTAACTGTAAAAACTTTTAGAGTTTGAACTTCACGTGCAATTTCTTCGCAAACGCAAAGTTCTTCAGGAAGCCCACATACATCACAGATTTTTGACATTTAATTCTCCTTTTGTTTTTCATTCAATATTGTAAGAACACGAGCAATTGTTCTTTTTAATTCTCTAATTTTCCCAGGGTTTTCAACAACCCCGGCAGCTGCACTTTTAGAAACATTTTTGGATAATTCAGTTCTGAGTTCAACTAATTTTTCTTGAATCTCATCAACTTCCATGTCCCAAATTTCTTTACTTCTTAAAATCGCCATTGTTCCAACTCTTTTAGATAATTAAATTTACAATATCTAACTATCATCTTCTTCTACTTCTTCAGTAGATTCTTCTTCAACAACTTCTTCTAATTCTTCGAGATCTTCAACTTCCTCAATGATTTCTTCTTCGATGATTTCTTCAGTTTCAACATCGATTTCTTCTTCAATTACGTCACCATCTTCTTCGATGATTACTTTTGGAGGAAGAATTTCGACAGAATCAGGTAATACTGTATTTGGAGGCATAATTCTAACATAAACGCCTAATACACCAGGTTTCAATTGAACTGTAGCAAATCCTTCTTCTACAAATCTGGTTGAAGGTTCACCACATTTTTTAATGTATCCTTCAACAAATTTAGCTACAGCAGATCTAGAACCTCTGATTTTACCAGAAATAGTAACTTCTACACCTTGAGCACCAGCACCCATAATTCTACGGATGGTGGAATATGCTACTCTTCTGAAGTGCATACCTCTTTGTAACATGTTAGATATTTTGTAAGCCATGATTTTTGGGTTAAGTTCTGGAACTTCCACTTCTTTAACTTCAATTTGAGGATTATCTAAACCAAATTCAGTTTTAAGAGTGTTGGTAATAGTTCTTACGTTTTTACCACCTCTACCAATTACCATACCCGGTCTTTCTGCGTAAACAACAACCATGGTACCTAAAGGTGTAATTTGAACTTCCATACCACCGTATCCAGCTCTTTCAAGTTCTTTTTCTAAGTATTCATCGATTCTGGTTCTTCTAAGGCCCTCAGTGACAAAATCTTTTTCTATCATTAGTTAGCCTCCTGTAAAACAATTTGAATATGAGTAGTAGGTGTGTTAAACGGAGTCATTCTACCAAATGCTCTTGGTATGTATCCAGGAATTACAACACCTCTGTGAGATGAAATATGTTCAATGAATAATTTTTCAGTGTCCATACCTTTGTATTCTGCATTAGCTTCAGCGTTTTCTAAAACTTTTAAAATTTGTTCTGCAGCTTTTACAGGGTATCTTCCACTAGCCCAGCCTTGTTGTCCTTTTCTGTGACCAACTTTTTTGTTGTGTCTTTTGAAAGGAACAGACTTTTTCATTTCAATAACATCTTCTAAGTAAGCTTTAGCTTTTCCTACTTCCATTCCTCTGATTGCACTGCAAATTTCAACACTGTGTTTTGGTGAAATCTTAAGAGATTTAGCCATAGCACGTGCAGTTTTTGCTTCATCAACATCTTTATTATAAGCATATTTGTTAGCCATGTTTTAATCTCCTTATTTAAGTGGTACAAACATGGATGATCTAGTAGCACCCATACCTGGGTCACCGTGTTGAACTCTTTGTCTGGTTGGTGCGTATTCACCAAAGTAGTGTCCAATCATTTCCGGTGCGATAGTTACTTCTACAAAATTACGACCATCATAAATACCGAAAGTAGTTCCTACCATTTCAGGTATAACAATCATATCTCTACAATGGGTCCTAATTACAACAGGACGACCATCTTTAGTTCCTTCTTTATTTAATTTTCTCATTTTATCCAAAACAATTTGTTGTCTTGGTAAGAATCCTCTCTTTAAAGATCTTCTTTGTCTTGCAGGGAATAATTCCATTACTTCCTCTAAAGACATAGCTTGTAATTCTTCAAGAGTATAACCTTTATATTTAAATATTTTTCTTGCCAATGAAACACCCTCTATCTATCTTTTTAAACCTGTTCTCTTAGCTGCAATTGAACCAACTTTTCTTCCTGGTGGTGCATGTCTTGAAACAGTAGTTGGACGACCAGGATGTTGTCTGTTACCTCCCCCGTGAGGGTGATCTACAGCGTTCATCGCTACTCCTCTTACAGTCATGAATTTCTTACCTTTAGCTTTGTAAGCATGCCATTTTTTACCAGCTTTAAGGAATGGTTTATCTTTTCTTCCTCCACCAGCTACTACACCAATACTAGCACGGCAGTTAGGATTTAAGTATTTTAATTCCCCTGATGGTAATTCGACAACGGTTTGGTTAGCGTCGTGAGTAACAACATTAGCATAAGTTCCAGAAGATCTTACAAAACGGCCACCGTCTCCAGGAGTATTTTCAATATCGTAAATTGGAGTTCCTTCAGGAATTTCAGCAAGTGGTAATGTATTACCGAATTTGATAGGTGCAGAAATACCGCATTCAATTTCATCATTGACTTGGATGCTTTCTGGTGCTAAGATAAATTTCTTTTCACCATTTTCGAATTTTACTTCTGCAATAGGAGCGGTTCTTGCTGGGTCATGTACAATATCAATAACTTTTCCTTTGATACTACCTTCTTTTTCTAATGCATCGTAAGATCTGTATCTGATTTTATCTTTAAAACGATGAGAAGCAACACGGTGTGCAGGAGTTCCTCTACCTCTTCTTTGATGAATTAATCGTTTTCCCATTCAAATTCCTCCTTAGAATACTCCTATTCTGACAGCGAGTTCTTCTGCCATTTCTTCTTCAACAAGTTTGATATATGCTACTTTTTCACCTTTGGTAGTGATATGAGTATTAACTTTTGCTACTTTTTCTTCAAATAACTCTTCAAAAGCTCTTTTGATTTGTTTTTTGTTAGCTTTACGGTTAACAACAAAAGTAATTTCATTGTTCATATCGATTAAGTTCATGGTTTTTTCAGTAACATGAGGTTTAATAATAATTGAGTATGAATCCATAATAATCACCTATTTTTCCAAAATTATTGGAATAAACCTCCTAACTTTTCAACAGCTGATTTAGTGTAAACAGTGAGTCTTCCTGGGTGAGTACCTGGTGCTAATAATTCAGCATTTAAGTTTTCAACCACAACTACATCTACACCAGCATGGTTTCTTGCACCTAAGGAAATACCTTTGTCTTCACCGACAACAACGAGAGGTCCTTTTACTTTTTTGTATTTTCTTCCTCTTGTTTTTCCTCTACCAGCTCTGATTCTTTTACCTTCTTTTGCACGGATGACATCATCATAAACTCCTAAGTTCTCGAAGATTTCACGAGATTGTTTAGCAGTTTTTACAGATTCTAATTCATCTTCAACAATAATAGGAACTTGTTCTAAATCAGCAACTCTGTGACCTCTGTTTTCAACAATTTCTTTGTTGGTTGTTGCTGCAACAGCAGATCTGATTGCGAATCTTCTTTCTTTTATGTTGATTTTTTCGTGATGATTTTTCTCAGCTCTAGTAGGATGTGCTTGTCTACCACCAATAGCCATTGGTACGAAAGCTGCTTTTGAACCATTTTTAATCCTAGGTACTCTTGCGGTACCTCTACCTGAACCCCATCCTTTAGCGGAAGTTCTTTTACCTGCCATTGGGTCATTTCCCCATGGTTGTACTCTTGCAGATTGTGCAGAAAGTACTGCTCTTTTGATTAAATCTGGTCTGTAAACTTCATCAAAAATAGCTGGAAGTTCCATTTCTTCTTTTACTTCCCCATTAATAGAATAAACATTAACTTTCATGATTATACCCCTTGTTTAGATTTTGTACTTATGTAATTTATTTGAGGTATATCCTCAGCTTTATTATTAGGTCTGATAGGTTGTCTTAAGATTACTAACCTTTTGGAAGGTCCTGGAAGGGAACCTTTTACTAAGACATAATCGTTTTTAACAACACCATAATTTACAAATCCACCATCTGGGTTGATTTGGTCAACTTCATCAGCTGATGCAATTTTTAAAATTCTTTTATTGAATTCAGTTCTTTTATGGTATCCCATTTGACCTGCTTGTGCAACAGTCCACATAGTTCTTCTTGGAGTCCAAGGACCAATAGAACCTACGTGTCTACCTTTACCTGCTCTGACAGCTTTACCATATTGAATTCTAATTCCCCATCTTTTAACTACACCTTGGAATCCTTTTCCTTTTGTAGTTGCAATAGCATCAACAAATTCTCCTTCATTGAAGATTTCACTAGCTTTTACTTCATTACCTAATAGTTCTAATGCTGTATTTAATTTTTCTTCTGGATTGGATCCTCCAATTCCACATTCGAATATGTCCGGTTTTTTCTTAGGTACGCTAGTTACTTTTGGATTGGTGTGTACTAAAACCCTAATTTCTTCTGTGTTTTCTAATGCACCTTGTATTTTTGCAATAGCTTCGGATTTATTGTATTCTTTAGGAAGAGAAATTTTCCTTGAGAGTTCTTTATCCAAATTATCTGCAAGCACTTCGGTGATTACTTTCAAACCACGAGAAGTTTTTTCATAAGCTCTAATTCCCATTACTACGACTGGAGGTACTTCCAATACGGTTACAGGAGTGAAAACATCCATACCGTTCTTTGGAGAGTTTTTATCAGTATTAGTGACTATAGCATGAGTCATACCGACTTTATAACCTGCGAGGCCGAGTAATTTTGGTTCATCAATTTGAGGCCAAGATTTTACTCTAGGGGTTTCTTTAGCTGCTCTTTTCCTTGGACTAAAAGCAACAGACCCTTTTCTTGGCTGGTGATGTCTTACCATTTAATTTAACCTCCTTAATTATAATTTTTTCCTTATTTTTAAATCAATTTAATTTTTTTTTAATCTAATAGCTAAATGAATAACTATTATACAAGTTGATAAAATTACACAAAGTATAACTTCATCGAAATAATAAATAGCCGTAAAAACAATTACAACTAGATAAATATTAAATTTCAATATATTCCATCGAGTTTAATCGAATTGAAGCACAATAAAGAATATATCTAATGTATAAATCATTCTGCGCTAAGTGAATTTTTAGGAGAGCCCTAAAAATATCAATGTATAAAAAGTTGAGCAAGTTATCTATTAGCGTGTAAAACTAATAATAAAGAGAATTAAAATCTCATAAAGTTAAATAAAGAAAGTGTAGCGACAACTGCCTCTTCAGTTCTGACGGTTTCTGTTCCTTGATCAGGAATTGTATTTACTCTAAATAAATCCCAATTATCATTGGAAACATCCTCCTGAATTGAAGAATAAGGGCCACCAAATAAAATAGCAATACTATTACATTCATCTACTTTATGTTTTAATTCATCAAAAATAGAATCAATATAATCTCCATATCTTGTAGTTTCCACAACAAGATCAGGTTTAATTAATTTTAAGCTATTTTTAAGACTCTTATTAGAGGACATAACATTATATCCCCAGTAAACGTCATCTGGTTTATCAGGTGTGACTATTACTTCTTTCTTAGCAATTTTAGTAATCTTAAAGTCAAAAATTCTTTTAACAGTAAGCTGCTCTTTACAGAATGCAAGTTTATCCATACCTATATCAACATAAGTTCCTTTCTTATTTCTCTTAACAGTGAAACCTTGTCTATAATCCCCCACGTCTGGTTGATTATTAACAGGATGATGCGGAGTTCTGAGCGGTGGAAGAATACCAACATGCTTCAATTCAGGTCTTATAGGAAATGCTTTCTTCCTCAAATATTGAGGAGTATTCATATAACTCAAAATTTCAGCAATAAAACTTCCATCATTCTCTCCATCTTCATTTGTCTCATGGTTATCATTGTAAATAACCACATTATCTGCTTGAAAAATAGCTAAAGCTCTTCCGAGAATCCCTACTTTATAAGTACGAATTTTGAGATCTTTAGACTCAGAAAGAAATGAATTTGGAATAAATATAGATAGCTCATCTTTATACATTACTTTTAAATTTGGAAAGTAAACTATATAAAGATTACCCTACATTTACATAGCTATCACTAAATAGACTTACACATTTACAAGATATTATATCAGTTATAATATCTGTAGCTCTTTTTATGCTACCAACTTTTTTATACTCAGAGAATATATTAATATTAAATATCAACTAAGCACTATATAAATGTATTGTTTTTTTGCATAAAAATAGGGAAAAATAGGAAAATTAAAAAATATTAAATTCAGCCCTTATAACAATTACATTGACGTTCTGATTTTCTTTTGTGTGAAACTCATAGATTTTTGGAATAGGGAAATTATACCTGAAAATATGAGTGATATCAAGATTGTTTTCATTATAAAAATTAATTAGAAAGTCCTGGCTGGATGCCATATGAAAAGAATATAAAACATCCGGAGACAACTCGATGGCTTTTTTTACAAACTTGATGTCCTGACCCTTATCCGCTTTTTTCTGAGATCCGAAAGGGGGATTTTGAAATACAGTATCTGCATCATGGCTGCAATTAAAATCACAGACATCGCTTTCAATGAAATCTGCATTCTCAACTTTTAGATTATCTGAAACTTCCCTTGCCAAATCGATTGAATCCTTATCCACATCTACACCCACTGCCAATTTTGCACCCATCAAAGCTGAAGCTATTGCAAATACTCCAGTACCGCAGCCTAAATCAAAAACTGTCTTATCTGCAATGTCCCCCAAGGAGTATGCATTCCAAACCAGATCAGAAGCAATGATTGAAGGGGTGGTATACTGTTCAAGATCCACCTTTGGTCGGGGATGAGATGGAATGTTTTGAAGTCTCATTTCTAAATGTTTTTTACGGGTAATTTTCTTCATCTAATCAACATATTTAATTATTATATTTTATATAATTATATTATTAAGAAAAAATTACTTTGAGGTTTCAAATGTTTGAAAAAGTATTAATCGCAAATAGGGGAGAAATCGCAATAAGGGTTATGCGGGCATGCCGTGAGCTTGACATGAAAAGCGTAGCTATTTATTCCGATGCGGACGCCACTTCCCTTTATACAAAATATGCTGATGAAAGTTATCCATTAGGTAACCCATCACCAGCAAAATCCTATTTAAATATAGAAAAAATTATAGGAATTGCACTTGAATCTGGTGCTGATGCTATTCACCCAGGTTATGGGTTCTTAGCAGAAAATCCTAAATTTGGAGAAGAATGTGAAAAAAATGGAATTAAACTCATTGGACCAACCGGAGATGTAATTCATAAAATGGGAGACAAAATTACATCCAAAGCACTCATGAAAAAAGCAGGAGTTCCGGTCATTGAAGGTACACCAGAAGGAGTTACCGACATTGAAGAAGCTAAAGAAATAGCTGCTCAAATTGGATATCCTGTAATCGTGAAAGCTTCTGCAGGTGGTGGAGGAATTGGTATGCGTGCAGTATATGAAGAGGATGAACTTGTACGTGCAATCGAATCCACCCAGTCCGTTGCATCCACAAACTTCGGTGATTCAACAGTATTCATTGAAAAGTACCTTGAAAAACCAAGACACATCGAATTTCAGCTATTGGCAGATAATCATGGGAACGTTATCCATGTAGCAGACAGGGAATGTTCCATCCAAAGAAGACACCAAAAGCTTCTTGAGGAATCCCCATCCCCAATCATGACTGAAGAGTTAAGGGAAGAAATGGGTGGAAGTGCAGTAAAAGCTGCAGAATATATCGGATATACAAGTGCAGGTACAGTAGAATTCTTATATGATGATGGAAATTACTATTTCCTTGAAATGAATACCCGTATTCAAGTAGAACACCCAATTACAGAACTTGTAACCAATACCGATTTGATAAAAGAACAAATCAGAATTGCTGCAGGCGAAGAATTGAGTTATTCACAAAAGGATATACAAGTCACTGGGCACGCTATCGAATGCCGTATCAATGCGGAAGACCCACTTAACGACTTTGCACCGAATCCTGGAAAAATCACAGGTTACAGATCCCCTGGAGGTCCTGGTGTGCGTCTAGACAGTGGAGTTTACATGAATTATACCATTCCAACATTTTATGATTCAATGATTTCTAAATTGATTACATATGGAAGGAATAGGGATGATGCAATCAGCAGAATGAAAAGAGCATTAAGCGAGTATATCATTTTAGGTGTAAAAACCACCATTCCATTCCATAAAGCAATATTAAGAAATCCTAATTTCGTTTCAGGCGATTTGAATACTCACTTTATTGATTTGCATAAAAAAGGTATTGACCAAGAAATGGAAAAAGTGATTGCGGAAGATATGGAATATGTAAACAAATTAAAAACAACATTTATGCCTGGTAAAAAAATTGCTGCGATTTCCGCGGCTGTTGGAGCATATCAAAATGCTGCTAAAAACCAAATGGGCAAAAAATAACTTTTTGGAGATTACTAAATGCAAAAAGAAATTGTCAACTTATTAAAAAAGGAAAACAAAATTTCCGATGACACAATAAGTGAAATAAAAAACATTGACTTAAATGATTTTTCAAACATAGTAAAAGAAATTGGTAAAGGAGATACAGAATACATCAAAGCATCCGAAATTTCAAAGGATTTGAATACTGAATATATTGGTAAAAACTTGTATGTCTACAAGGAAGTGCGTTCAACAAATACAATTGCCAAATTTTTATCAATCAATGACTGCGAAGATGGTGCGGTTGTAATCTCTGAAAAACAAACTGACGCAAAAGGAAGATCTGGAAAATCATGGGCATCACCGTTAGGTGGAATATGGCTGTCAATCATATTGAAACCTATCTTAGACCATTCCAAATTACCTTTAATCACACTCGCAACAGGTGTGGCAGTTGCAAAAACCCTTGAAAAGATTGGTGTTGAAAATCCTGAAATCAAATGGCCAAATGACATAATGATTGATGATAAAAAAGTTTGCGGAATCCTAACCGAAGCGGTTACCAAATTCAATACCATTGAAAACGTGATTGTGGGTGTAGGTATCGATGCAAATTTAAATGTAAGTGACTTCCCTGAAGAATTGCAATTTGGAACTACAACACTTAAGGAAGAACTTGGAAGGGAAGGAAATGAAAACCTTTTAATAAAAATCTTTTTAGAAGAATTTGAAGATATCATCGAACAATTCAAAGATGCGAAATATGAAGACATATTAAAAGAGTGGAGAAAACGTTCATACTCAATCGGAAAAATTGTGGAAGTTAGAGAACCATTCAATACTTCTTACGATGCATACGTATTGGGCATTGCAAAAGAAGGAGCGCTTGTTGTTGAAAAAATTGATGGAACCTTAGAAAAAGTAATTTCTGGAGAATGTATAATTAAGAATTAAATACAATCTCCCTACATTTTTCTTCATTTGTAGCTACATCCTGTAGTTTTTCAAATGAAGATTCTATTTTTTTATTTAAATCATTTAAATCTAGTTTGAAAGCGTCAGTTGTTGATAAATCAAACCTTATTGTTGCGGATGCTCCAGGCATGGAAACCGGCGGAATAGTGATTATGCCATAATCATTCAGCAATATAAAAGAAAATACAAACGCCAAATCATCATCTGATAAGTTGTTTTCAGCAGATATCTCTTTAGCTAAATTTTCCGGAGAAATCATGACCCCGGTAGGTGTCTTTTCAAAATTATTGAATCTTGCGTTCAATAAGTTGAATAGCTCATCTTTTCTTTCAAAGCTGTTCAAAAGATTGTCTGGTTTGAAATTTTTAATTCCGTTTAACATTGCAAGTACTGCCGGAGGCTGTGCTTCAAGGCCGAATTGATTTACTTTAACCTTAATGTTATCAATCAAGTCTTCGCGACCTGCCATAAGCCCTCCTCTAGGACCTGGCATTAATTTGTCTGTGCTTGTAATTGCAATATCCGCACCCAAATCACAGGCTTTAGCTTGGTTAAAAACGACTGTTCTAAGTCTTGCTCCAGATGCATCATCCACCATGACAGGAATGCCTTTTTCATGAGCCATTTCAATGACTTTCTTAAACTCATCTTCATCAATTACCTTATGATCCATTGTAGAACCGGTAATGACCACCAATGAGGTATTTTCAGGTATTGAAAACTCTTCGAAAACATCTGTTTCAGAGTAATTGGCCCCAACTAATTTACAGCTCCTCGGAATGGATGGGTGTGCCGGCAACTTGGCAAGATAATGAACAACATTTGAATCTTTACTTACAAGAGTTAAAACTGCTGCAAGTATTCCTGATGAAGTTCTATTTAAAGGAATGACTTTTTCGCCACCCATATGCTCCCTTCCAACACTCTGCAATTCTTCTTCAAACATTGCAGGTCCTACATAAGTTTCCAGAAGACTAAGTTCAGAACTGGAGGCTATGAAACCTCCTGACAATCCTGTCAAATCAAATAAGGAAGAACGGCCTTCTGATTCAACCTTATTTTTTATGATTGAAAGAGCATTTTCTCGTTTTTTGACTTCATCTAAAGAGTTATTAATTATCATCTAATCAGATTCATCCAATTCTAATTTGTAATCACTGAAAAATTCTAAAATAGCTTTTAATTGTTTATCTGCAATTGGAATGGAAGTATATTCTTCCTCTTCAGGGACTTGATAGAAATAATCTGCAAATAAAACTTTACCTTTAGGATCGGTAATGATAGTTATTCCATCAGAAAGCTTATCCGGATTTTTATTATGGAATTCTATTTCAAAAGAAGTACCGAATTTTTCTGAGAACTTTTCTTTTTCTTCAGGTTCCCTATTGCATTTTCTAATCTTTGTCATTCTTGATTTCAATTTTTTTTCAGCGAGTTCATTAATATCAGCCATTATAACACTTCCTCTCAAAACGTTTAAAATAACTATAAATTAAGATTTAATATTAAATTATATATAAGTATTCCTTATTAGTCTTAAAAACTAATCATATAAACTGTTTCCTTTGCCGTCCATTGCAACAATAAGGGGGCCGAAGTCCTTAACTTTTAAATTCCACATTGCTTCAGGCATTCCTAAATCCAACCAGTCGACACTTTCTATCTCTTCAACAGCATCAACGTATAATGCAGCACATCCTCCAGTGGCAACCACATACAACGCATTATTCCTGATTAAGGCTTCGCGAACTGTATCATCCATGCCTCCTTTTCCTATAATTATTTTCGGACCCATATCCAAAACATCACTTTGATAAGGATTCATTCTCATGGAAGTGGTTGGGCCAATGGCAACCATCTTGTATTCGCCGTTATCCTGTGAAATAATAGGTCCTGCATGGAATAGAACTGCTCCTTCGATATCTAACGGAGCACCTTGCTCAAGAAGTCTTTTATGAGCTTGATCACGTGCTGTCAATATATTGCCTGTTAAATAAACAACATCACCAGCATTTAATTCGCTTAAATCTTCATCTTTGATTGGTACATTTAACTTTTTTTCCATTTGCACACCTTTAAATAAAAATATATTTATTGATATAAAACAAATCTATGATTATATAAAATTTTTAGCTTTAATATAATTAATGGTTAAAAATAATAATGAGGAAGATTATGTCAAGTATGAGTAGCGTTGCAGGATTATCCAAATACATTACAACCCTGCCAAAAACCAAATTTTCAATAGTTGGAATGATTGTTATCAGTTTCATTACAGGAGCTTTATATTTCATTTTGGATATTACAACATTATATGGGCTACCTGAAGAGATATTGTATGGTGGACTATACACCCTACTGATAATCGGGGTGCCGTCAATCATGAGCGGTGCACTCAACCAGCAAGTTATAAGCATTCTGGATGGAATAAACCTAAAAATCAAACATTCAATGTTTCTATCAGCACTTTCAATGACCATTTTATGTTTCATCGTGCTTATCGGAGGAATAATAACCAGATTGATAAACATTGACATATTCTTAAACACATTATTATTCGGTTGCGTGATAATCTACGGTTTTAACACACTTGTTTTCTGGACCACATCAAATGTGAGATTTTCAAAGGCCGTAACCACAGGACTGATTCAGCCTGTGCTTATTTTAGCAATGTATATCCTAATAACATTTTTAGTGACTGATACCAGTTTTATGGGTTCTGTCATTTTGCAGATTACCATAAAGGCAATGATTGCAGGGATAATATTTGTACTGGCAATATATGCATTCATAACCATTATCGCATCCCCATTCAAGAAAAATCTTGGAATTGGGGTTCTAGACTTATTAAGCTTATTTATTGCACATATGAACGAAGGGTCAAACTCACTTGAAGGACTGTTTGAAAATATGGGTGAGGCAATAGATACAGTTGTCACCTTCGTTAGCTTTAAAACTGAACAGGGAATTAAAGCACTGTTCATTTCCCCATCAGTCCATCCGGGACCTCTCGGAGATTTAGGTGGATCCAACATGCCAACAATATTGGCAAACAAATTTGATTTCTTTACAATGGTTGCTCATGGCCCTTCAACACATGACTTCAATCCTATTGCTGTTTCAGAAATCGATAAAATAGAAAATTCCGTTAAAAGAGGTTTGAAAAGAGTGAAATATTCATCTAAAGCCAGCAAATTCATCAGATACACTGAAGAAAAAGCAAACATTGGAGTTCAATTCTTTAATGACGGAATGGTCATCCTGTCCACATTTGCCCCTGAAGCTGTCGATGATATAGAATTCGGTGTAGGCCTTACCATGATGGCTCAAAGCAGAAGCAAGTGCGGCGTTGAAGATTCAATTATTGTAGACTGCCACAACTCATTCACTCCAGAAAGTGGGGAAGTCCTGCCTGGAAACGCCGAAGTATTCCAATTAATCGACGTAATCGATAAGATCAATCCTCTGCAGGAAAAATATGATATAAAAATCGGTTGCTATGAAAACAACATGGGCGATTTGAATAAACAGGAAGGAATTGGAGACAGTGGAATTAAAACAATGGTTATCGAAGTCGACAACCAGAGAACAGCTTATGTCCTTTTTGATTCAAACAATATGGAAATCGGATTCAGACAGGAAATCATAGATGCTGTCAGCGACATGGAAATAGATGAAATTGAAGTGATGACCACAGATACTCACACTGTAAATACTCTTTCACGAGGTTATAATCCAATTGGAATTGCAAAAAGAGCGGAAATTATAGAATACGTGAAAATAAGTATTGCTGAATCAATAAAAGATTTAGAAAAAGTTGAAGTTGGAACTGGAACCGAAAAAATCTTGAATCTCAATACATTCGGACCAAAGAATTCAACAGAATTGATTTCAACAATCAGTTCCGTTGTTGCCGTAAGTAAAATTATAGCTCCAGTTTTATTAATTACTTCATTAATAATCGCATTTATTTGGATATTCTTTGGAGGATTATAGATACATTACAAACATTGTATATGCAATAACCCAAGTAAAGAAGAATGGTGCGATTCCATCCCATAACCATTGAGAAAATCCAGAAATTTCATCACCAGCGATTTTTTGAGAAAACTGGCCGACGAAATATAGTATAATCAAAGCAATAAAGCCTGCAAAAACATCATTTTTAAATCCAAACCAGCCAACGGTAAGACCAGTTGAAATTAATGCTGCAACAAGTGCAGAAATAACATGAATTGTTGTTACTTTAACAGTTGTGTCCATTGATATCCTCCATAAATAAATATATTAATATAATTTTAGTGATTATAATATATTAAAGTATTGATTAAATTAAAAGGTGTGTTATAATAATGAAACCCATGTCTAATGTAGACATATATACAATAAGTAATGAGTTGAATAATTTGTTAAGCGGTGCTCGCGTAGATAAATCGTTCCAGCCAACCAAAGACATAGTAGTGATGAGATTTCATGTTCCAGGGACTGGCAGAATAGATTTAGTGATGCAATGTGGCTCAAGAATACACACAAGCCAATATCCGCTTGAAAATCCAACCATTCCCCCATCATTTCCAATGCTTTTAAGAAAAAGATTGAAAGGGGCTCATGTTGAAAGCATAACACAGCATAATTTCGATCGGGTAGTTGAAATCAGGATTAAAAAGGACGTATACTATACAATCATTGTAGAACTGTTTGATAAAGGAAACATAATCCTCCTAGATGAAGAAAACAACATTATTCTCCCTCTAAAACGTAAACATTGGAGTACCAGAGACATCAGCTCCAAAAGGGAATATATCTTCCCTGAAGAAAGGGGAATAAATCCTATTGAAATAACAGAAGATGAATTCAAGGCATTGTTTGAAAATAATGAAAGTGATGTAGTCAGAACACTTGCAAGAAACGGTCTTGGAAGCCTATATGCTGAGGAAGTCATTAAAAGGGCAAATGAAATAACTGAAATCGATAAGAACACACTGAATAATGAAATTACTGAAACACAATACAATGCTTTATATGGTGGATTTAAGGATCTCTTTGATAATTTGAATAATGAATCAATAAAACCTCAAATTGTAAAAGGCGAATCCAAAGAGGACGTCGTTCCCCTTGACCTGAAAAAATATGAGGAATTCGAAAAAACATACTATGAAACCTTCAACGAAGCATGCGATGAATTCTACTCAAAAAAAGTAAACACAAACATTAAGGACATAAAAGAGGCCGCATGGAATAAAAAAGTTTCGAAGTTTGAAAAAAGATTAAGTTTACAGCAAGAAACCCTCGATAATTTTGAAAGGACAATTGAAGAAAGCCAACATAAAGGAGGGGTAATCTATTCTAATTACCCCACCATAGAAAACATCATAAATGTAGTGAACACAGCAAGAGGTAAGGACTACTCTTTTAAAGAAATTGGAAAAACCCTGCAAAAAGCTAAAAAAGATGGCATGGCTGAAGCGCAAATCTATGAGTCAATCGACAAGTTGGGCGTCCTGACACTGAACATTGACAATACCAACATCAACATTGACCCTAAACTCACCATTCCCGAAAATGCCGAAGCCTATTATGAAAAAGCAAAAAAGGCTAAAAGGAAAACAAAAGGTGCCCTGATAGCTATCGAAAATACAAAAAGACAGCTTGAAGACATCAAGGCTAAAAAGGACAGTGCTATGGAAAACATTGCTGTGCCTAAAAAGAGGGTAAAGAAAGACCTTAAATGGTATGAGAAATTAAGATGGTTCGTAAGCTCCGAAGGCATTTTGGTTGTTGGAGGCCGTGATGCAAACAGCAACGAGAATGTTGTAAAGAAATATTTAGAACCAAATGACATTTACTTACATGCAGATATACATGGTGCATCTTCAACCGTGATAAAATTAAATGACACTGAATTAAATGACAATATCCTTAAAGAATCAGGGGAGTTTGCAGCTTCATTTTCATCAGCTTGGTCGAAAGGCTTCACATCCCAGGACGTCTTTTGGGTTCATCCAGACCAAGTTTCTAAGACTCCCGAAGCAGGAGAATTTTTAGCCAAAGGATCATTTGTCATAAGGGGTCACCGCAATTACATCCGGAGTGCCCGCGTAAAAATAGCTATTGGAATTGTTGACTACGAGGGTAAGCGAATAATGGCCGGTCCAATCGAAGCCCTTGAAGCGCACTGCGAAAATTTTGTTGTATTGAAACCAGGATTTACAAAAAAAGAGGCAATAGCCAAAAAGATACTGCATAAGATAAACGAAGATGACCTAATCACACTTGACGATATAATAAGAGTTCTGCCATCAGGAAAATGCGATATCGATGAGGAATATCATCAAAGAAAAAAATATGAAAGGAATTAACCCTGATAATCTTCAGGATTGAATTCAAAGTATTCATCTGGATTCATCACTACAATATCAATATTCGGATTGAATTGGCTGACAAAGTTAGCGAATATTGCAGGATCTTGTTCTATTGGTGGAAATGTATTGTAATGCATCGGAATAACTACTTTAGGGTTTAACCACATGGTTGCCAATGCCGCTTCAAAAGGACCCATAGTGAACTTATCACCAATAGGAATCAAAACAACATCAGGCTTATAGATATCTCCAATGATAGTTTTCATATCACCAAACAAGCCGGTATCTCCAGCATGGAAAATTTTAGTGCCGTCTTCAAAAGTTATTAAGAAGCTTGCAGGGGTTCCGCCTGGAACGATGTCCTCAACCACATCAATGCCTGAAGAATGTTTGGCTTCAAGCATAGTGAACTTAATATTTCTGAAGATGAAAGACCCACCTATATTAACACCAATATTTCTAATGCCTTGTTTTGCTAAGAAGAGTGAAATTTCGTGGATACAAGCTATAGGGGCATTAGTGCTATTGGATATTTCCAATGCGTCACCAAAATGATCTGAATGACCGTGGGTGAGCAAAATTATATCCGGATTCAGTTCTTCAACTGGAACTTGGCAAGCCGGATTATTGCTTATGAACGGGTCAATAAGTATCTTTACGTTATCATCACTGATTATTTCAAAAGCTGAATGTCCTAACCATCTTATTTCCATTATGCTGCTCCTCCAATGCTAGCTAAGATTGAATCATCCAAATTGGAAGCGATGTCCCAAGTCTTTTCGAATGCTGCCCTAATGTTGGAAATGGAACTTCTGTCATCATAAATAGCACCATATTCAACACCGTTTTGACTGTCAGAGATAATCATTGCATGTGAATCATCAGTGATTAAGTTTACGGTATGTACTTTAGGAACAGTTTTGATATGAACTCCTTGTTTTAAAAGAGAAGATATTAAGAACATGTAGGACATGTCTGAGATATCGAATTCGTCAATGATTACTCTGGAGTATATTGTTGGAACGTGAGACAAGAATCTGTCTGATAAATCTTTCAATGAAGGAATTTCCAACATAATTTCCTTGTTTACATGAATAGCTAATTGGTCAAATGCATCCTGTGAAGTCACTAATCCTCCATCAGAGATTACATAGCTATTGAGGGCTTTAGGTACAGGAAGACTTTCAGGATCGTTGACATCAATTTTGATATCACGAGGTTGTCTGAACTCATTGGCAATAGGTGTAGGAGTTCTTAAGACAGGTTCTTTGAGGTCTTCTTCAGATAAAGCGCGTTTGATTTCTTCAGATTTATCAGTTTCAACAACGAATTCAGGAATTTCCTCAACGACATAATTTGCTTCACGTCTTTTAGGAGTTCTGTTAACTTTTAATGGTTTTTCATAACTAGGAGTGAAATTAAGTTCCTTATCGCTGAACTCTACCTCTTTTTCCCTACGTACATTTAAGACAGCTTTTGGATTATCTTCAAAAGAATTGCTTAAAAATTGGCGGGTAGAAGGTTCTTGATAATCATCGAACACCAATTCATCGTATTCTGTATCATCATATTCATTATAATCCCTGCGAACATGCAATGGTTGACGGGAATTATTGGATTTACCCTCAAACCTATCTAAAAATGCAGAGTTAAATTCATTAGAATTAATAAAGTCTTTAATAGCGCTAGTAGTCCTATCAGCATTGGAATCAACAAAATAGCCAATGATTAAAATGATACCAACGATTGATATGATAAGACCAGCTATCATTAAAATGTCTACTAAATTATACACAATAGTCTCATATGCTATGAGAATTCCTACTACAAATAAAATAAAACCTGAAACTAATTTTATAGTACTATCCACGATTTCACCCCAATCGATTTTAATCACTCTATATTTAACTAATTATAATTTATTAATGACCTCATTAATAAACCTAATGGAAAAAATAGGAAAAAATAAGAAAAAAATAGAAAAAATAGGTAAAAATTAATGAAAAAAATATGAAAAAAAGAAAAAAAGTAATACTTTTTAATTAAATAGTAATATTAATATAATTGAAAATATCATATAATACATGGTGAAAAAAATGAAAAAAATGGAAACATTAATCAGTGAAAACTCTGGACAGGGAGCTGCAGAATACATCCTATTATTCGGAGGAGTACTAGTTATTGCATTGCTGGCTCTAACAATATACAGGACATATATGCAGACAAGTGACACAAGCCTAAAGGCAAAAGACGACATCATAGATGTCAGAAACACAATATTAGACAACAGGACCCATGTCTAGAAAAAAATTGGACGACAATGGACAGGGAAGTGCGGAATTAATCTTAATTGTAGGAGGATTAATTGTAATCGTGCTTCTGATTGGAAGTTATATTTCAAATATAACTACAAAAGCAAATACGAACTTGATAAATTTGCTAAAACAAGAAAGAGACTTTTTAATAAATAAGCTTTGAAAATAGGGGCCACCCTATTTTCCATAAACGGAATTGAAATTTTTCATGAATCCAAATAAAAATTTCCTTATTTTTTTTGATTGATTATTAAACCTTTTTGATTTATTTCTCCACTCCTGATTCGAGTTGAAGAAATAGGATTTCCATCATAAGCCAATACAAAACTTACGACAATAATATCAAGAGGTTTCATTCCCTTAGAAACCCTAATGTTATTTATTTCGACAGCAGTCGGTTCAGTCTCCTCACTAACAACAATAGCCTCGAAGTCATCTTCATAGATTGTTGTTCCATAAGGATCTTCAAGCGGGACAATAGTGAAATCTGTTTTATCTGCAAAAAATAGCTTGAGATTTCTCATTCTCTCTTCACAAGAATCAATATCTCCCTTTAAGCCTCCAAAGGCATCGGAAGTCACTCCAATTTCAACCCTATCCCCAATTTCAAAAGCGGTTGATAATAATTTTTTATGACCATCATGAAATTTATCAAAAGTTCCTCCAACAGCCACTTTGGAATATTTTCTAGAATTCATAATATTGCCCTATTATCTTTCTAACAATAGGTTTATAAGAACTATTATAAATTATTAGCTATTAAAAAAAAGAATTTAAAAAAAATAAAGAGTTTATTTTAAAAAATAAAAAAGGTAGGTAATTAGAATTCTATACCTGCATAATAACCGTGAAGGCTATATGAATTTGTATTCCAATTAGCTACATATCCTAACGAGTTTCTAGAACTTGTTGCATCACTTACTGTCCAAGTATCACCAATCAATACTTGAGCCCATACATGCCCATAAGTACCTCCACTAGAGAATGTACATGTTCCGTGAACATATCTAGCAGGAAGGTCTGCAGCCCTATACAAAGCTATAACAGCATGCGCGTGATCCACACAGTTTCCAGTTTTTGCATTTAATGTACCTACAGCACCATATCTTGTATCGTAATAGAAACTATATGATACTGTATCCCTTACATAATTAAAGATTGCTTTAGCTTTTGCTTTATCAGATGTCAAACCAGCGGTTAACTCCTTGACTAACGCCTGTACTTTAGCATTATTAACTTGACAATTTGTAGTTGCTGCCAAGTATGCAGCCAAGTTTTTAATAGTATTTTTGGTGTTTAATCCAGAAGAACTTGAGCTTGAATCTTTTAAAGTTGTAATGGATACATAGGATGGCATGCTTCCATGGTCACCATAAAATGCAAGTACACGAGCAGATTCGTAAACAAGACTTCCGTAACCAATGTTACCTAAATCTGAACGTGCGAAATCTGGCATTACGCCACTAGTGCGCTCATAATAGACTATACGTTTTGCAACATCAACATAAGTATATAGATTTCCTAAATCATTCGGAGCGCGAGGTAATTTAGGGTCTTTCACGTTTTTAATTACAACATTAGATTTGTCACCGGATTTTAATTTAATTATGGCTTGTGAAGCCAAATGTAAATATTGGGCAACAGTAAATGTTGAACCACCAATCTTGACTGAAGATGGTAACTTTTCATTATCAACTATATAATTTTTAACTGTTTTAGATGCTGCGATAATATCTTTGATAGTAATTGTGTTAACAACATTAATATTTGCAGATCCTGAAAATTTACCATGTGTGAATGTAATGGTATGGGATCCTTGTGATAATATTCCTATTTTGACTTTAGCAATACCATCGGAATTAGATGTTGCTTTTAAATTTGCATTTCCTATTTTAAATGTGATTACAGCATTTTTAATAGGTTTATTGAAACCATCAACAACTTTTACTGAATAATCGAATTTGTTACCGTAACGGATTTCCTTATTGCTTGCTACAAATTTAGTTCCGTTAATGATTACATTTCTGGAATTGGTTTCTGACTTGTAATAGTCATCTGCAAGAACAACTTTAACGGGATATTTTCCTACACCGAGGTTAATTCCCCATGTAGCTACACCGCTAGAGTTTGTTTTGTGGACATAACTTTTTCCATTAATTGTAAGTTTGATTTTGGAATTTTTGAGAGGTTTGCCGTTTTCATCTTTAATGATAGCTTTATATTTTTCAGCATCTCCATAATCCTTAATCAAATTGCTTGAATATACTGTAGCGTCAAGTTTTAAAATGTTCAACTTGTTAGTACAGTCTGTAAAGTATACTGCACCGGAACTCAAATAACTGCAAACAACAGAGTAAGTGCCCGGTTTCAATTTTCCGATACTTAATCCAGCCCATCCGTTGGCATTGGTAACACGTTCGTAAGTCTTACCATTAATCTTAATTTTGATGGTTTTATCAGTTAAAGGGTCACCATGATTATCCAATAGTATAACACCAAAATTGGATCCATCATCGTATTTCATCTCAACATCATAAGATTTGAATGAATAAACAGGATTGTGAACAATAAATTCTCCAGAGCCCTTTGATGCCTTGAAATAATCGTTTCCACCGAATTTATAGGTAATATTGTGAGTACCTACTTTTGATCCGGCAGTGATAATAATGCTTGCTTTTCCATCATCATTGGTCATAGCAGTTACTACTTTACCATCATATTTGAAAGTTACTTTTGCATTTTTTACAGGCACGTTATTGGCTGATTTTACAAGTACGTTAAATGTATGCTTGTGGTTTGGGAGAATGTACGGTTTTGCATAAGTCTGTTTGACTGTAGTGTTATCCTTTTTGACAACAATAGTATTTTTTACAGTTTCCTTGGAATAAGGGTTATATGACTCAATTGTATATTTTCCAGGGAACAAACCAACATTCAGTTTTGCAACTCCATTTGAATCAGTGACTCTTTTATAAGTTTTCTTACCGATTTTAAATGAAACTTCAGTATTTGCTAATGCAACATCATTTTTATAAAATGTTGCCTGAAATACGGAAGTCACTCCGTAAACTTTTTCCAAATCGCTTCCAACTACAGAATGTAAAACCTTAACCTTTTGTGTGAGGGAAGATTTTGCATATTTTGAATTTCCACCATAGCTTAAATCAGCGGTATAAGTACCTCTGCTTGAAATATTGGTCTTGAATAAAACAACACCTTTCTTATTAGTGGCTCCAGTGTAAGTTGCGCCATTGATTTTCAATGTAACTTTCTGACCACTTAATGGAAATCCTGAATCGCTTTTTAAAATTACTCTAAAAACAGCACCTGAACTACTGTAAGTAGTGTTGGCTATTGTTAGTTTAGAAGGAACGTCTCCTTCAGCGGTTAAAACTTCAGATTGACTTGAACTGCCAGAAACAGAAATACTGGTGCTTAAACTAGCATCAGCGTCATTGTCACTTGAAACAGCTAAAGTATCATTAGTTTCATTAATTTCAGAATTGGAAGCCTCTAAATTCCCGTCATTATCCTCATTATCTGATTCACTGTTCTGTGAACCCATGATATCAGAAGGATAATCTTCTAAATTATCATCATGAGAATTAGTTTCTGAGATAGAATCCCCGTTAGAAATTTCTAATTTATCTTGTGTAGACAATGCCAAAGCATCATCATCTAAATTTGAATCTTCATAATTTGAAACATCAGTTGAATCGATAGCACTAACAGCACCTAACACTAGGAAAAATGTTAATACTAAAGATATGAACAATGTTTTATTTTTTATCGAAATATTTCCACCTCTTGGTTCTCATTACGAAAATTTTTATAGTAAAATATGATTATACTAACATATAGTATTTCATAATGAGTAGATAATGATATATTTTAAACCATATATAAATGTTTTTACAACTTTAAAATTTAAAAAACAAATTAAAAACAATTAAATTGATAAAAAAAGGTTAAAAATATATGGAAATCTATATTAAAAGACAAATCATATTGAAATAAAGTATAATAAGATTAAATAACTTGAATTTAATTTAAATAAAAAGCAACCCCACTAAAAATAGAATTTTAAAGGCAGGGTTTGTTAAAACATAAATCGTGGAATTTTAAAGATAAATATAAAAATTCAACGATTTATTGAATTATAATAGAAAAATTAGGCGATTTTAAAAAGTTATATTGAAAATAACTAACTTAACTTAAAAATAATGAAATGCCTCAAAAATAGTTGATTATATGCTCTATGAAAAGAACACTTTCCAAAAAAACCTAAAACAAATTGACATACGTTTTGGGATAGCTTACCCAAATATCTATCAAACAGCAATGTCATCTTTAGGTTACAATATCCTATATAATCAAATCAATGAACGTGACGATACATGGTGTGAGCGAATAATTTACCCTAGCACAAAATCAATTGAGACAAATACTCCTGGAAAGAATTTTGATATCCTGAGTTTTACAATTCAATTTGAAGAGGATTATTTTAATGTTTTGGAAATGCTTAAAAAAGCTGAAATACCTCTTAAAAGAAAAGAACGCAGTGAAAACGATCCACTCATTATTGCAGGAGGTCCATGTCCAACAGCAAATCCCATGCCTCTTTTCGATTACATAGACCTGTTCATCATCGGCGAAGGCGAACGGACAATAGACAAATTTTTGGATAAGTGGAAAAAAGATCCAAGCAGGAATCTGGAAAAGTTTTTGGATATACCTGGAATATACATTCCCGAATATGACAACAAAACAAAAATATCCCTAATTCAAAACATGAACGATGCTTATCATATCACACAGCCCATAATTACCAAAGGTGAAAGCGATGGCTACAAAAGCGTTTTCAATAATTCTATAATGTTAAACGTTTCAAGAGGATGCATGAGAGGATGCAGATTCTGTATGGCTGGTTACCTTTATAGGCCAACAAGAGAAACCGATTATAAAAAATTAATTGAAACAGCTATTGAAACCAGAAACAATACTGGATTAAACAAGATTACGTTAATCGGAGCTGCTGTGTCTGATTACAGTAATTTGGAAAATTTAATAGAAGGGCTTGAAAAGGAAGATTTTCAAATTTCAACACCTTCTCTAAGAATTGAATCGATTTCTAGAAAGACTTTGGAAACACTAAAGAGAAGCGGTCTTAAAACCATTACCCTTGCTCCAGAATCGATCGACAGATTGCGAAAGGTAATCAATAAGAATATTCCTGATGAAAAAATATTTTCAGTGATAAAAGATGCTGTCGATTTGGATTTCAAGATAAAACTGTACTTTTTGATTGGAATACCTGGGGAAAGTAAAGACGACATTGTTGAACTTGTAGAGTATATGAAAAAAATTGCAGGAATGCATTATAGCATCAAGAATGTTAAGTTCAGCGTAAATCCTGTAATTCCAAAACCCCACACACCACTACAATGGGAGAAGTATGATTTCAAGGACATTAAAAATAAAACAAGATTTATCAAACAAGAAATGAGAAAATATAACATTAAGTGCGAAAGTCCTAAAAAAGGTATGATTCAATATATATTATCTTGTGGAAATAGGCAAGTTGGAGCAATTATTGAAAAATCCCTAATAAAGACTCCTACATTAAAGGAATGGAAGGAATTACTTCCTGATTATGATGTAGGTGATGAATTGCCTTGGAGCAATATTGATGTGAGTGTAGATGATAAATTTTTGAAAATAGAACATAAACGATTGAGAAATTTGAAGCAGACACCTTGGTGTGAAACTGGCCCATGTCACAATTGTGGAGCATGTGAAAAATAATTACTAGAAAAAAATAAAATTACTAGATACATAATATATAATAAGTGAGGTAAAATTTATGATTAATCCAGCAAGCAGAACAAAATCAATAGAATTATCACAGATAAGAAAAATGTTTGAAGTGACAAATCCTGATGCCATTAATTTAGGTATTGGGGAACCTGATTTTAATGTTCCTGAAAATATTAAGGATGCAATGAAAAGATCAATTGATGAGAATGATACCCATTACACATCAAATAAGGGAAACATTGAATTAAGGGAAGCTATTGTTGATAAGTTCAAAAAGGATAATGGAATCAAAACAAATCCAGACAACATCATTGTAACAGTCGGAGCCAGTGAAGCACTATTCATGTGTGCACAAGCGTTCATTGAAAAAGGGGATGAAGTGCTACTTTCAAATCCAAGTTTCCTATCATATGAAGCCTGTGTAAAAATAGCCAACGGAACAATAGTGCCCGTAGATTGTACAATGGAAAACGAATTCAAATTGAAAGCAGAGGATGTTCAAGAAAAAATAACTGATAAAACAAAAGCTATAGTATTGAATTCACCATCAAATCCTACTGGTGCAGTGATGGAAAAAGAGGACATCAAAGCAATAGCAGATTTGTCAATGGACCATAACTTTTTAATAATATCTGATGAAATCTATGAAAAAATCATTTATGATAAGAAGCATTATTCTCCTGCAAAATACAGTGATAATGTGATAACACTAAACGGATTTTCAAAAACCTATGCAATGACTGGATTAAGAATAGGTTACCTGACAGCAAATGAAACTTATACTGAAGAATTACTTAAAATACACCAATATAACATCGCATGCGCCAATACAACCGCTCAAAAAGGAGCATATGAAGCATTGACCGGACCTCAAGACGATGTGGAAAAAATGGTTAAAGAATTCCAAAGAAGGCGTGACTTGATTGTAAGTCGTTTGAACGCAATGGGCTATGAAACCGTAAATGCCGAAGGGGCATTCTATGTATTCCCTAAAATTGAAGATGAAAACTTTGTTCAGAAAGCGGCAAAAGCTGGAGTAATTACAGTTCCTGGAGCCGCATTTGGATCAAATGGAAAAGGACATGTGAGAATGTCCTATGCTAACTCCTATGAAAATATCGAAAAGGCAATGGATATCCTAGAGAGTGTCGTGAATGAATAATGTGAGGAATGAAAGCGGTAAAAAAGCAGCTATAGTGGCCATTGTTGCAAATTGCATCATGACAGTATTGAACATAACTGTTGGAATATTATCCGGAAGTTATGGTCTCGTATCTGAAGGGGCACATACATTATCTGATGTTGCAACATCCATTATCGCATTTGCAGGATTCAAAATAGGTCAAAAGCCTGCTGATAAAGAGCATCCGATTGGACATGGTCGTGCAGAAGCCATTAGCGGACTACTCATTGTAGTATTTTTAGCGGTAGTAAGCTATGAGATTATTTCAGGTGCAATCGTTAAAATTTATGATCCATCATTAATTACAATTCCAGATACATTCGCTGCTATAATGGCCACCATAGGAATTTTTGTCAACTATTCCATAAGCGAATATATCATAAAGATAGGAAAGGAAATCAAAAGCCCTGCAATTGTCGCAGATGGAAAACACCAAAAGACAGACATATTTTCATCTGTTGCCGTTTTGGTTGGAGTTGTCTTATCAAATATGGGTTTTTCAATACTTGACCCAATTGTAGGATTAGTAATTGGATTTTTAATTTTAAAAACAGCATATGAAATTGGAAAAGAGAATATTGACAACATCATGGGAAAAGTTCCATCACAGGAATTTATACAAAGAATTAAAAATGTTGCCGACAGCACCCCATATGCCCAAAATGCACATAACATTAAAGTAGATTACCTTGGATCTTATGCTGTAGTCAGTTTACATATTGAAATGGATGGAAACCGCACTTTGGATGAAACACACAAAATTGTGCATGTTATTGAAAATAATATAATTCAAGAGATTCCTGAAGTAAAATTCGTGAATGTTCATGCCTGCCCTATTGGATTAACATATGACCATGAACAAGAAATAGAAAAATAAAAGTAATAAAGCGCCGGGACGGGGATTTGAACCCCGGCGATCAAATGATCATCGGATTAGCAGTCCGACGCCGTACCAGGCTGGGCCATCCCGACATAATTAAAAAAACAATATACTAAATTATATGTAAAAACTTGTTTATAAAGTTAATTATTCATATAAATGGCGTGTTCAAAAGTGGACTAATCTCAAAAATATAAGTGATCTGAAAAACTCAGCTCCACCCCGGGATTCTACAAGCATTGAATGTTAACAGTAGAGCTGCTCCCTTCCGGGCCTGACCCGTTCCCATATCGAAGATGACTAATTTTTACCCTCCAGTAAAAACTTCATCACCACCAATCCTGTAGGACGAGGTTTCTATGCTGTTTTTTCCAGGCTTATACTCTCTTAAAAAGCCGCCTTTTGAACTTCAACCGCACCAAAGGGGGTGTGTGCTTACAGAGGACCCCTAACCCTCCGGTCTAGCCAATCATAATATATGAATTTAATGTTATATAAATTTATTGAAAAATGCACCACAAATGTGAAAAAATGTTAACGCTTCTTTTAAGTTAATGAAAATCCTGCACAATGCCCATATCATCCGATGGTTATGTGGCTGGAATCCAATATTTAAGATAACCTTCCCAAAAAAACCCCCCCATCAACTGAATGTTAAAACGCAAAATGATCAATTAAAAAAGCCAAACGAATGAAAAATTGATTAAAAAATGTAATAATTTGCTTATTAGAAAAAAATAATTTACAGTAACTAGCTTAAAAACTATTAAAACTGATAAAATAAAAAAATATGGGATAAAATTAGAATATCTCTTGAATAATATCCCCATCAGAAATAATTCCCACTAATTTATCATCTTCCATGACTGGAAGCTGATTTAAAATTCCTGAAGATGAAACACTACCTTTCATTAATTTAATGGCAGTTTCAAGACTGTCCTCTGGAGAAACAGTTATCACCGGTTTAATCATTATTTCTTCAACACTGGTACCTAATTCATACTTGTCTAAAATCAAGTTATGGCCCACATCTGTTGCGGTTATAATTCCAACTAACTCATCACCATCAACCACTGGAAGAGAGCTGATTTTATGTTTCATTAACTTTTCAAAAGCATAAACGACATCAGTATCTGAAGTAATGGTAACTACATCTGTTGTCATTATGTCTTTCACCTTCTTATCTATCATCTTCTATACCTCCGAATTTTTCAAGAATATCATTTACCATAATATCTATAGTATCGCTAATATCCACATTGTCGATTACACGAACATTATTAATTTTAGCCTGTTCCACTAAAAATTTTTGAGTTTTTCTGATTGTGTCAAAATTTTCCATGTACCTGTCAAGTGATCTTTTTACCCAAGGCTGCCTGCATCTTGAATAAAACCTTTGTTTATGGGATTCCTCATCATCTACAGTCAATGTGAAAATGATTATATTGTTGTTTTCCATCAAATCTTGCCTAATAAATCCCGGAACAACATGAACGCCTTCAATAATTGTACTGATACCCTCCTTTACTGAACGTTCAATAATGGCCTCGATACCTACATTCACAACATCAACATGGCTGATGAAACCTTCAATGATAGGGTCAACCCTGATTGGCGGCGTTCTTATGCTTTCATGTGCATCAAAGCTTGATTTATGGATAACCGGACTCAATTCCTTAGAAACAATCTTACGCATTACTTCACGAATCATATCTGTGCTTATAAGATTTTTCAGCCTTAATCTACTGGCCAATTCAAAAGCCATGGAAGAGGTTCCCACACCGGATGCACCCCCAATAAGAATAATCAAAGGCTTTTTAGAAACTCTAAGAGATCTCCAATTCTCATATTTTTTTGCAACTTTAGGATTGGTTCTTTTGAGATGATTCAAAACGACATTAGCCAGTTCATAACTTGAAATTTCATCAACATTGTCTTTTATCAATTCGCATTCTATGTCTGATGCAATGCCATATGCTCTTTCAGAACCAATATCTGCAACATTAAGTGAACGAGCTAAGATTCCTTTAGAAAAGGGCTCTTTATATTTCTCCCCATCCACATTTCCAGTAACCCATATCATGATAATCACAGTATAAAATATGATTAATTATTATAAATTACTCTTAAATAAAATTTGTTATTTGATTTTGGGATTAAATTAAATAAAAAAAAGAAAAAAATAGAGAATAAATAATTATTCATCTAATGAAATAATGCTTATATCATAATTGGAACCATCTTTAACATCGATTAAGACAGCACCGTTATCCTTAAGCATTCCAGGATTTGCAACATCTGTAGTGAATCCGATTTTACTAAGGGATTTTGCCTCATGAACATGCCCACATAGATTTATTTCAGGCTCGAACTCATGGATTGATTTTAAAATTCCTTGACTTCCAACATGTTCTCCGCTTTCAATCTTATCCGCTTCGGTGTTGTAAGGCGGAGCATGAGTAACTAATATCTTAACCTTAGGAACTTTATCATTGTATACATAATCATAATTGGCTAACAGTTCAAATACATCTCCGTATATCTTATTATCCTGAATTTCACCAGGAGTATTGAACGGAGTTTCATTGGAACCTCCATATCCAAATAAGATTGCATCACCATAAGCAATGATATTGTTGTGAAGACAGAATGAAACTTCATTAATAGCATTGCATATTCCTTTTGGGTCACAATTTCCAGGAATAGCTATTACATCCACATCGCAATCGGCAACTTTATTGATGAATGTTTCAACAAAATCCAAAGGACCGAAATTAGTAATATCTCCTAAAATTAAGACCAAATCTATGTCATTATTATTCAAATAGGTGTATAAATTTTCATTTTCTTCACCATGAACATCACTAATTGCTAAAATTTTAGTCATATTATCACCTTTATTGTTGTTCTAAAAAGAAAGATCCCATTTCTTTCAAACCTGCTTGTAAATCTGGTTTATCTCCATGCAATTCAATTGTCACATCATCATCAAATTCGATTATGAGACCGTTCCATTCAGCGATTTCCTGAACCCTTTCTTCAGCTAATGGAACCTTTAATGTGATTCTACCAGTAGTCAATCCCGGAGGGGAGTTTACAATAAATTGAGATCTTGAGTCAGAATATTCAAAAACTTCTTTTCCACGCATGACCTGCTTTAATAAATCAAGCCAATGGTCAACATACTCATCTCCTTCCTTCTCCGCAATAGTTAGGAGAGTTCCTTGAATAGTATTTAAAGACATCTCTGCATTAGCTAAACCATTGATTAAATCTGGATGGGAAGGATCTCTTTTATAAGAGCTAACAGTAGATCTAATTAATCCCATCTCAGGGTTAATTCCTTCAGGTATTTCATATCCCTTTTTATTTAAATCTGTGATAAGATGATGAAGAACTAACCAATTCTGTTCAGCGGGTAAGCTCATAAATGTCCACCTATAATTTTTAAAGTTGTGTGGTTAATTTTTGCATCTGCATCTTTTAATTCTCTTTCAATTTCACTAGTATTTTCATATGAATCTAAGAATAATACGTGGTGAGTTGAAGTGCCTGCAATATTTAAAATAGCGATTTCATCGCTTTGTTTAAGTTCTCTTTTTTCGATTGTTGCTTTAAATTGAACATATGGTTCATATTCTTCTGGAAGGTCAGAATATTTAAATATACCATCTAATGTTGCTAAAAACATAATTACACCTCGTAGTTATAATTTAATTAAGTTTATCTTATTAATCATATATAAAAGTACTTACGAATTATTCGCATATAATGAAACAAAAAATTGGTTGATAAAAAAAAGGTTATCAAAGATAACCTATATCCTAAATGTGTTTTCAAGGCCTAAATAAAAAAAATAAAAGGATTAAGAAATCCTTTATATTTATCTATTCACCTAATGCTTTTTTGATTGCAGGAGTTGCATCAATTCTTTGAGCATCGAAGGTTAATTCTTCTGCTGATAATCCCATAGCTAATCCGTATAATTGAGCTAAGTGGAATACAGGAATTGCAAAGTCAGTTCCGTATCTTTCGTTTACTTCGATTTGACCTTGGTCAAATTGTAAGTGACAGAAAGGACATACGTTAACAATTGCATCTACACCAGCAGCAGTCATGTGATCGAGTTTTTCTTTAGTGAAACTAGTAGTTACATCTAAGTCTCTGGATCTTAAACCTCCACCAGCACCACAGCACATCATTTTGTCTTTGTAGTCTACAGATTTAGCACCTGTAATTTCTACAAGGTCATCTAAGATGGATGGGTTTTCAGCATTGTCTTCAATACCAATAGTTTTGGTTGGTTTTAAGAAGTGGCAACCATAGTGAACTGCAACATTTAAGTCTAAAGGTTTTTCGATTAAGGATGCTAATTTTTCGAATCCAACATCGTCTCTTAAGATTTGAGCGAAGTGTTTTACGTTGATAGTTCCTTTGTATTCTCTTCCGATTTCAGCTAAGTTTGCGTTGATTTTTTCTTTTTTAGCTTCGTCTTCTTGTAACATGTGATTACATTCGAATAATGAACCGAAACATCCGTTACATTCAGTCATGATGTCAGCGCCCATGTCTTCAGCAAGAGTTAAGTTACGAGCTGCAATGGTAGCCCAGGTTTCTTCATCAAAAGAACCGAATACACCAGGAGCAGGACAACAAGATGCTCCTTCCATGTCTTTTAATTCAATATCTAATGCTTCAAATAATTTTCTGGTAGCTTTTTCAATACCAGGATAACGGTTGTTCATAATACAACCTAAGAAGTATGCAATTTCCATATTATAACTCTCCTCATTTATCTATTCTTTTAATCCGCCGGTTGCTTCATCATAACCAATTAATTCATCGAAACCGGTAAGTTTACATATTTTTTGTACTTCTTCTAATGCTTCAGGGAAAGCGTGAGTTGTAGGTGGAATTTCTGAAAGACCAATAGCTTTCCTTAATTCTTTAGTAGCATCGTTAATTGGTACACCGTGACCAGTATTCATTACAAATACACCAGTCATTTTGTGAGGTTTTGCCATGTAACCTGCGTGTGCAGCAATATTACGTGCTTTTTTGATAATTTCTACAATTTTAACACTTCTGAGGCATCTTTCTTGGCAGGTGTAACAAGTAGTACACATCCATAAAGCTTCATCAGCAATAACTTCTTCTTTTAATCCTAATAAACATTTTCTGACAATTTGTCTTACTTTGTATGGAGTTCTTCTTCCAGAAGGACAACTTCCACTACAAGTACCACATTGGAAACAGTGTTTTACAGTTTCGATTCCAGCATCGATGAACTCAGCAGTGAAATCTGGGTCACGATTACTATCATTTAATAATTCTTTATCAGTCAATAAAGTCATATTATCTCCTTTTGTATCTTTATTTGATTTTTCTTCAACTTTTTCTTTAACATCCTCTTTAATGGCCTCAACAGTTTCATGAACTTTTTCTTCAACCTCATGAACTTTTTCGGCAATTTCTTCTTCAATAACCTCGATGTCCTTTTTTAAAGTTGAATCTTTTTCATCATCTTTTGGTTCTTCAACTACTTCTTCTACTGTTTCTTCAACTACTTCCTCTTCAGGAGCAGCAGCTTCTTCAGGAGCAGCAGCTTCAGCACCAGAGATGACATCCTCATTTACATCTTCTACAGATGTAACTTCGACATCATCAGATGTGTTTGAAACATCAGTATTGATGTCTTCTTCTTCATTTTCTCCTTTAAATAGAGTTTTAAGACGATTTATAATAGACATTGAAAACACACCTCGGATAATCATTGGATAATTTCCTCAAATCCATACTAATACTCTTTAAAAATATATATATAAAGGTTACTAAAAAATTTGATTGTGTAACCTAAATGATTACACTTTTTAAAAAATTTTTATAAACCTAAAAACATAAATGATATAATATAACTGAATAGGAAAGACAAAATGATAAAAAAATTTGAAATAAAATCACATGACGGACCTGGAAGAATTGGCAAAATTGATGGCGATCTCACTCCAAAAATATTTTACAAAAAAGACATTAACATCGCCCCAACACAAGGATCTGCATATAACATCGACCGTGAAATTGCCGAGTTTAATGTAAAGGAAAGCTTAAGACTGGCCAGAGAACATGCTGAAACCTCCGATGTTGCTATCATACAGGGTTCAAAATATGTCGATTTAAGAATAGAATGCCTAAAACAGTTTGAAGAAATGGGATACAACGGATTCATAATAGCTAACGGCGATGCCCTTTTAACAAATCCTAAGGAACTGGTTGAAGTTGTAGTTTCACTCAAAAAAGAAGCTAAAAAAACAAGTTATTTCATTTTCCCATTTGCAGAACTTTCATTTATGCCTATTCTAGTGTATATGGGAATCGATGGATTTCTGGCAGATTCCACCAATTATTACAGTTATCTTAATGTCTTGCAAACACCAACAAAGTCTTATGACTTAAATACATACCCAATTTATGAAAATATAACTCAAGAAGAATTGGAGAAAAAGAATATTAAGAACATGGAATTTGTAATCCGTGAAATCCATGTGCATATGAAAAACAATTCATTGAGAAATCTAGTGGAAGAGAGATCCGGAACAACACCTCAGAACATCTCAACCTTGAAGATTCTTGACAGAACCCAAATGGACTATCTTCTTGAATTTACCCAATTATTTTAAATGAATCTATGATATTTTTGAATTGCCTCTCGGATTCCCCTGAAATGTCCAAGGTCCTTAATTCAAAAATATAAATATTTCTTTTTTCAATAAACACGTAAGTGTGGATGTCAAAATTAAGTTCTGGAGTATCCATATTGGCGTGCAGTTTGATTGCATCCATTCCGGCGATTTCAACAAAATCAGAAGCAAGGATTACACCCCCATCATCTGAAATCGCATCCTCCATGAAAATCTTATAATCGTCAAGAGTCGTAGCTGTCGGAAACATGACCGCATTGATTAGATTATCCTGACCCTTTGATAAAGTAGCGATACAATCAGGGTTTGATAGGATGTCTGCCTTTTCGACTTCCCAGTCTTCGGGATATTTGAAAGTGATTTTTCCGGAATTAAATGTTCTCATCAGTTATTCCTCTTTTTTTGATGAAATGTCTATTGTTTCGGGAGCGTCTTCAAAAGTGTCAATGTATTTGGAAAATGGCTCTGGAAGTTTTGGCATTACCTCTTTCAATATTTCAGCAGCATCAAGTTCCAAAGCTTGTCCTGATAGCAATTGTTCAACGTCGAAATTAAAATCAAATGGTTTGAGTAAATCATCAGTTGGCACTCTTAAATTGATTTTATTTTTGTTTAATATCATTTTAAGTGTACTTGTGTTTCTGATTTGCTCATTCATATCCTCAACAGTGCTTTTTATATCGTATGCTATAGCTTTATTCTTCTCATTTACTTCCTGTCTTGATTTTTCAATGGATTTTTCCAAATCCTTGACCAGAAGCGCATTTCTTCTGTTGATGTTGTCCCTCGCTTCGTCAATGACAACATTGATTGTATTCAGGATGGATTTGTTGAGCTCCACATTATATGCCAAAATCATTTTGTTTTTATAGTCAAGCTCCTTAAAAATAGCTACTCTTTCATCATCAATCTTTGTGATTTTTTTATTCAGCTCGTGAATTTCATCCTTGGCCTTCAGAAGTTCTTCCTTATCGTTTAACTGGTCTTTCAGGGAATCGACATCCTCAAAGAATGAACCCTTAAGGGACTGCATTTGGTCTTTTAAGGTAGCTATCTCTGCATCTTTGGCTTCGATAGTGTGATAAAATTCATCAAGCTTAGCATCACTAAACTGATTGTCGATTAGTTTTTGGTATTCCTCCTGTGCGAGAACTTTCACCAATTCATTATCTTCAAATGGATCTTCTTTTTTAAGACTGACCTGCTTTTGTTGAGATTCCTTTTCTACAGTGTTTCCGTCTTTATCCTTACTGGTATACTTTTTAGTGTAAACCCTAACTGTTCTAAATTCATCACTTTCCATTATTGACACCACTCTATAATAATAAGTTGATTCATTTAATTTAAATAGTTAAGTATTATAATCTTGAAAAAAAGAAAAAAGAAAGAAAAAAATTTAGATTATTTGCCTTCTTTTTCAATCCACAATAACATTGCCTCTTCAATTGCCTTTGAATACCATCCGGTTTTGAATAACATCTTAGAGGAGGCTAATCTTCGAAAATTCAAGTCAATGTCATTATTGATGCTAATGGTTACACGCTTGTTTTTAGACATACAATTAGATTGTGTGAAGTAGTTAATAAATGAGTTAGTGTTTTTTCAGGGCAGTTTTGGATATGAAACTGAAAATTGGACTTCAATCATTTTTCATCATCAAAATAGTTGTTATATTCTAATGATTGGATTGTGCTTTCAAGTTTATCCAAACTATTATCATTATCTGCAATGTTTGAATACAAAAGCCCTAAAGAATAGTTGCCTATACTTTCCAATATCGGAATGACAATACCCAGATAAATTAAAAATCCGACATATGGAATCAGCATCAGCCATGATGAAATATATGAAACGACAATCATCAATATTACCATGAATATAACCCATTTGATTATATTGAAAATCCCGATATTCCTAATGTCACTGACTACCTTATGAACCTTTAAGGCCTCGGATAAACTGTTGAAATAAGCCAATCTTGCCTTTGCAAAAAACAATAATATTTCAAATACGACATAAGTGATTAAAACTACGAATATCATTAATATTAGAGTCAGCAAAAAGCTGTGAACCTTTATATCGGCAAGCATTCCAATGCTTGATACTCCCATTGTAGACAAAACTACATAAAATACCGCAGCAGGCACGATCATATATACAATTCTCAAGACCAGCACCCTAATGGTATCATATATGTTCTTTCCAAAATCTATGGAAGGAAACATGGAAGATTCATTCAATCCTATGTTGACGATGGACAAAAGATATCCTGGCACAATAAGAATAAATGCAAAAAATGCAATTGCCCCAATGGTTAAAACATACTTATTGTCATAGATCAATCCAATTGGAATGAAAGAAAACAAGATAAATAGGATAAAAAGTATTGGTAATTTCTTGAGATTTCTAAAAGGATATTTTAATGAATTTGATATGATTTTGCCGATGTTCATAACTACATCCCCCATAAGTTCAGGAATTAATGAAAAATATTATAATTATCTCATCATAATACTATTTACACTGGCCATTATTAACTCTTTTGCTAAACACATTGAATTTGTAGAGAACGGACCCAATATAATTCCATTATTCTACCATCGTTTCCTCATCAAATCGTAAAAGAAATTTTTCTGTTCAATGCTAATAATTCTCGCCTATCCATCCCTGATTAATATCGGGATATCCGCACTCCTCGCAATAACCGTCAAAGTATGGTGCTCCGCATGAAGGGCATTCACTGTATGAATAACTACTGTAAGAATGTCTATCTATGCTACTTTTTTCGCTGAGGACATTCCTGTTTGTTGTTGTGTTGCTGGAAGAATTGCTATCACTAGAACAGCAAGCTGAAACAACCAATATGAAAAGGATTATGATTACAACCCAACCGACCATGTTTTCACCTGCTCTACAATATATGTTTAAGAGTATATTAAGTTATAGTATTTATATGGCATTATTGTGTAAAAAATGAATTTGACCTCATCACATATCATTGCTATTTGAAAATGTTTCCTGATGCGAAAATTTAAATATGAAAAATAACTATTGTTATATTAGAAAATATGTGAAACATATTTTTAATACAATGAACAAAAAAATGAAAAAGTTTAATATTTATGTCAAAAAATATAAATAAAAATTAATCAATATAATTATAAGTAAATAAAATATATGGATGAAATAATGACAGACACAATAAAAATTTTAACAATCCAAGACGTATCTTGCTATGGCCAGTGCTCAATTACCGTTGCACTACCTATAATTTCAGCTTTCGGAATAGAAACAGCAGTATTGCCTTCCGCAGTTTTATCAACACACACATCAGGCTTTTCAGAGTACACTGTTAGAGACTTGACAGAAGACCTCCCTGCAATCAGGGAACACTGGGAAAAGGAAGGAATTTACTTTGATGCAATATACACAGGATTTATCAGCTCAATGCAGCAAGTCGATTACATAAAAGACATCATTGATTCAAGATTAAAACCAAATGGAGTTGTTTTTGTCGACCCTGCTATGGCAGACCATGGCGAATTCTACAATGGATTTGACCAGGAGTTTGCAGATAAGATGGGTGAACTTTGTAAAACAGGAGATTACGTCCTTCCAAATACAACAGAAGCATGTTACCTTTTACATAAACCTTGGAAAGAGGAATTCACAAAAGAAGAAATGCTTGAAATGGCCAATGAGCTTTCTGCATTCACAAAAAAACATGTCATATTAAAAGGTGACACACACAAAACTGACAAATTGGGAATGATTATTCTTGATAAGGATGAACCTTCAACTACTGAATTCGTATACAATGATAAAGTAAATCACGTATCCCACGGAACCGGTGACGTCTTTGCTTCAGCCTTTGTCGGATCAATCATGAACGGCAAAACTCCATCCTGCGCTGCAAAAATTGCAGGAGAGTTTACCAAAGAGGCAATAGCAAAAACAGTAGGAGACGATACACATACTTATGGCGTCAAATTCGAACAGGTAATTCCATCTATTCAGGAATTATTGAAATCATGTTAATCATTAACATGATTACCTAATCTTTTATTTATTCGCATTTCCTGGAAAGCCTAAACGGGTTTGCGAATATAAAAATTCTTTTTTTTTAAAACGGCAGGTTTTTTTCAGAAATTCTCATTTTCAGTTGCTCATAATCAGAGGAAATTACAGAAACCTTCTCACCATCAATACTCGCCGTATAAATCCATGACCCATCAACTGATTTGATTTCATATTCTGGAATTTCAAGTGTTTTATCATAATCCAAATCAAAATTGAGGCCATTGCTCTTCATTATGGTTAAATAAAAATTTTTAAAGTCAGGGTTTCCCTTTTGACCTTCAATAAACCACTTCATAACCAACCTCAAATCAACACCGACATTAAAAGCCGCTTTAACAATGGAGTTATGTAAATTATACTCATTTAAAACTAGTAACATTTCTTTTTTAAGGTGAATAAAACTATAACAGGAATGTTTTAACTGTTCATGCAACAATTTTGATTTTAAAGAATTGTTTGCACGTTCCAAATCATTTAGTCGTTTGTAAAATGATATCTTCTTCACCTCTAAAATTCTTCCTTTTCACTTAATCCCTTATGAATAGTTTATTTATTACAACTATATAAATATGAAACCCTAAAATCACCAAACAAGTAAAAAATGACATTCATTTATGACATTGTATAAAAATGGCCATAAATTTTACCTAAATTTAGATAAAATCCATGATTTTATGAGTACTGGAAATATGTCACCAAAATATCGATGAACAAAATAATAACAATACAATATGATTACTGAAAAATAAAATAAAAACATTTAAATATAATTAAAATATAACTAATATACGATATGAAAAAAAATTCATGTCATTATGGGAACATCAACCATTTTATAATCTCCAAAATGTTTAGAATATGTTTCATTAGGAAGTAGTTGATGACACTACTTCCCAACTCCCCCCCTTTTTATAAATTAAATTTCATTTAATATTTCAGGGTCTGCTCCAGCTATCTCAACCAGATATTCGGCTTCGACAATGTGAAGTTTTGATGGAATTACGATGCAATGGAGCGGTCCTCCGAAATCATAATCAATCAATTCGGATATTTTGCCTGCTTTTACAATAACATCCTTAGATCCGACACGTGCAATACCCATGGCTAAGGTATCTTCGGTGATTGCACCTTCACGGTCCAAATCTTTTTTAATGCTCATCAAATATTCCAATCCCTGATTGATAGTCATGTAACGGTCTTTGTGAGCCTGAATATCAAGTAAAACAAGAGTATGCAAATTCATGGCTAAATTTTCTTCAATAGCTTCATAAGGGGACTTAGGGTAAAAATTATAATCTGGAAATGGGATTGTGGTAACTTTGCCAAATTTATAACCTTGCAGACCTGAAATTGCCGGCGCGGAAGATAAAATGGAAGAGCCGTGGATGACTTCATATTCTATTCCCTTTTTGGAACACTGCACCAAAAAATCGCTATGAGTAGTGGCAATCAAAGGATCTCCACCAGTGATTAATGCCACATCCTGAGTTTTGGCCTCTTCAATAAATTTGCTTTCCTCTTCAACTTCGCCCCTGACCAAAATCTCAATCTTTTGACCTATCAGCTCTTCAATAGCTTCAAAGCTTGAACCGAACAGTCTTGATGTGAAAAATTCAGCATAAATCTTATCAACATTTCTTAAACATTCTAACCCTTTTAGGCTAATATCCTTTTCATCAAATAAACCTAAACCCACTAAATAAAACATATAGATTATATAATAATTTAAACATAATAAACTTTATGAAATGTGTAAAAGTTCCATTAAAAGAATTAAACGATACCCGCATAAAATTAATGGAAGAAGGCTTAATGAATATGGAATACAGAATTAAAGCCTGTGATGAATTCGGATATATCCCCATCAATGAGGATGTTGACGGTTATGAAATAGCAGATGTGGAATTGGAGGTAATGAAAAAGGTCCCCCATAATTTTGCAGAACTGCTGAAGGACGACTTGACTTCACAAGAAATTGAAAACTTGAGAACATCCTTTGACACCATAGGCGATGTTGTAATTTTGGAAATTCCAGATGATTTGCAGGATAAAAAGCAAAAAATAGGTGATGCGGCACTTGAATTTACAAAAAGAAAAGCCATTTACATGAAAAAAAGCGCAATTAAAGGGACAACCAGAATCAGGGATTTGGAGTTTCTATCCGGGGTCGATGATTCTGTTACAATTCACAAGGAACATGGCGCAAGACTGAAGTTGGATGTTCGGGAAGTGTATTTTTCACCGAGACTTGCCACTGAGCGCAAAAGGGTAATGGAAAGCGTTGGAGATGGTGAAAGAATCCTTGACATGTTCTGTGGAATAGGTCCGTTTCCTATTGTCATTGCAAAAAATAAAAAAGTTGAAATCACAGCAGTGGACATCAATGAAGCTGCCATAAAATATCTGAATGAAAACATTGAACTGAATAAGCTGAAAGGTTCTATCAAAACATACTGCGGAGATGTTAGGGAAGTCAGCAAATCATTTAACTTGAAATTTGATAGAATTATAATGAACTTGCCCGGCCTCGCATATACTTTCCTTGATGTTGCCGTTGATTTAATTGAAGATGATGGAATAATCAATTATTATGAATTTTCCGACTCATATGAACAGGGAATAAAACGATTAAGTGATGCATGTGCCCAGGCAGGATGCGAAGTTGAAATCATCAATACAAGAAAAGTAAAATCAACCAGCCCTGGAGAATGGCATGTCGCCATCGACGGAAAAATAAAAAAAGAATAGTCCATTAAGGACTAATAAAATCTTGTAAATATTGCAAGAACCAATGTAGCTGCAAAGCCAACTGCAAAGACCATCACATATTTATCGAACATCTCTTTTTCAAATGGATTTTTTCTTAACTGGACAATAATCGGAATCAATGCAAGCAATGGAATGAAATATCTCATATGCACTTCAACCATCATGTTTCCAACATTAGCCCAAGTCAATAATTGCACAAAGAATGTTCCTAAGTAAACTATTATGAAAACAGCCAATGCACCTAATTTGGCTTTCAAGTCAAATTTGAAATCGCTTGGATATACAAGCAATACAATTGCCAGAAATATCGCCAATAGAACATTGATAAATCTGAATCTCACAAAGCTTTCAGGAGTCCAATAATCGAAATTGAACAATTCGCTTAGCATGTCCCAAGGCCCGGTTGTGAGCGTGTGTTTTAAGAATACCAATATCTGTGACGGATTGTGCAATAGGAAATCCAGCTGTTTTGCTGAATCCACATAATTCAGTGAAGATCTCCAGGAATGCATTAATGCCGGAGTTGAATATCTGCTCCACAGGACTCCAATGGCTGCAACTGCAAGGATGCCTAGCAATATAACTAAAACATTATACCTTTTGAAATTCCTTTTAGGAACTAACAGCAATAGGAATATGAATGCCAGATAAGGCAGCTTACAAAGGCCCAATAACAAACAGATGACAGAATAAATCGCCACATACTTATTGTCAAGGGACTTTTCATCTGATTTGTACATGTACATGAAGTAAGCGATGGCAAGTAATCCTAAAGCAAATATCATCGGATCAATGCTTACTGATGCTGACTGATACAGCGCCACGGGAATGCACGCAATTGCTATAATCGGAATCTTCAGGCAAGAAGCCTTTTTTACTGCAAGTGAAACAACACCCGCATAGAATATCATATTGAAAATTCTTCCTAGCCATAAAATCCATATTACATTCAAATCCAATAGCTTGGCAATGAAAATTCCTATGCCCTGAGGCAAGTAACCGTAGAACGGATTCTGTTCAAATGCTGAACCCCTCATGTAAACAGACTGATTTATCTTATCAGTATCATGGTCCGTTTGGAAAACTGTCAATGTCCTGTTTTTCTCATAAAAGTACATGCTTCCAATAGTGTTAAATCCAACTCCATTATTCATGAGTTTGCTTCTTTCACCGCTGGAAGCGTTATACAATCTGTCTATACCCTTCTCATCACCAATCCAATCAGGGAAAATGGCTCCCTCAGAGGTTATTTCTGCACGGGTAAGGTGTTCCAGTTCATCAACATGATGACAAATCGGCACTGCCAAACAGCAAATCAAACCAAATGCCAGAATCGTTACAAATGCAACCTTATGTAATTCATCATCACTGCTATGCATAAAATAATAAACAATACAAAATACTCCAAGCAATGCAACAAACAGAAGCACCAATATTTGAAACTTCATGTGCATTACATCATAGCCGTACACGGTTGAAAACCATGTGACCAGAATAAAAACCAAATATATTAACCAATATTTTTTAGAGGCTAATAGATTATCTTTAAAATTTACCAAATTCTCCGAAATATTTGACATTTTAAACCCCTAAATAAAATCTTTTCCATAAAACATGACCCTTCTTGCTAAGAAGTTCCAAAACAATACTATGATTGCGGCGATTACTTTTGAAATCAAGTAATACAGTCCAACAATGTCAGTAAAGAAGTACAATAGAATTTCCGTGAATCCCAGACCTATTGTACTGATTAAAATGAATAAATTAAATTCCAAAACCTTATTTTGAATGTTGTCCTGATTGAATACCCATTTAGTGCTCATGAGATAATTAACCAGAACGGATATTATGAATGACAATACTGCTGAAATCAAATAATAAATTCCGCAGATATCGCTGAAGAAATACAAGAAAAAGAAATCCACAACAAATGCAGTCCCACCTACAAAGATATATCTAAACAATTGAAGGAAAATATCGTCTGTGGGGTCTCTGAACAATTTATCAATCAATTTAATCCTCTTTCAATTCATTTAATAAAATTAAGTGATGCTGTAAATTTTCAGCATGCTGCCTTTTAAGCACATGCAAAACTACACCTGTAAAGAATGTTATGGCAGCAACGATGACCACTGTGGAAATTGCAATTAAAGTTGGAATCTTAACTACATAACCTGTATAGATAAACTTGATCAAAATTGGGAAAAAGTGTATTCCCGCAATTATCAAAAGTACAAAAGAAAGCAATGAGAAGAATAAAAGAGGTCTTTTATCACGAATTAAAGCAAAAATCATCATAATTACTTTAAATCCATCACTGTAAGTGTTCAATTTTGATTCGCTTCCTTCAATACGGTCACGATATTGTATTGGGATTTCGACTATGTTGAAATTATTCATTAAAGCGAAAACGCTCATTTCAGTTTCAATTTCAAACTCGTTGGATGAAATTGGGAATGACTTTACAAAATCATAGCTGAAAGCCCTCATTCCAGTCATAATGTCATGCAAATCGCTTTTGAAGAATAGATTGATGAATTTCCTAACAAGCTTATTTCCTGTGTTATGGAAACGCCTGTCATTTTCCTCAAAATAGGTTGAAGATAACCTATCACCAATAACCATGTCGGCCTTTCCGGACAAAATAAGCTCTTCAAATTCCATCACACTTTCGACAGGATATGTATCATCACCGTCAACCATAATATAACAATCTGCTTTAATATCACGAAACATAGCCCTGACTACATTACCCTTTCCCTGCTTATATTCATATTTAACGATAGCTCCGGCATTTCTGGCAATTTCATCAGTTCCATCTGTTGAATTGTTATCATAAACATAAACATCAGCATGAGGCAATGTTTCCCTGAAATCTTTAACCACTTTCTCTATAGTGGCAGATTCATTATAGCATGGAATTATGACCACGGTTTTCATTAAATTCAACTCAATTAACTATTTAGAATAAGAATTAACATTACTCACTTCATACAGACATTCTTATTGTAATGTAATAAATTATTTATTTTTTCTTATATTTATAATAATCATTTCAAAATGAGAAAAAAAAATAAAAAGAAAAATTATTGCCTAAATAGGGTCAATAATTCCTTTTTCAGTGATGATTCCAGTAATTAATTCCTTAGGAGTTATATCAAAAGCAGGATTGATTACTTCAGTGCCTTCAGGACATATTCTGGCTCCTCCATAGTATCTTACTTCATCACCGTCTCTTTCTTCAATGACAGTGTCGAATATTGAGATTTCATTGTCGAAAGTTGAGTAAGGAGCGGCCACATAAAACGGTATGTCATGATACTTTGCGGCAAGCGCAACCATAAATGAACCTACCTTATTTACAACACCACCTTTAGCTATCCTATCTGCACCGATTACAACCTTATCTATTTTTCCCTGTGACATCAAAAATCCAGAAGCCACATCAGGAATCAACTTGACAGGAATATTCTCTTGCTGCATTTCCCATACGCTTAAACTGGCACCTTGACCTCGCGGACGGGTTTCATCACAGATTACGTTAATGCCTTTTCCCTGTTCATGTGCTGCCCTTATAACACCCAGTGCTGTTCCATAATCTACGCATGCCAAAGCCCCCGCATTGCAATGAGTTAAAATGGTATCTCCCTCATCAATTACTTCAGCACCATATTTTCCAATAGCTCTGTTGGTTGCTCTATCCTCTTCATACATTTTTAAAGCTTCTTCCAGAGGATTTTCACTATCCAAAACTCTATCAACAGCCCAAAACAAGTTTACGGCAGTTGGTCTTGCAGCCTTTATTTCTTCAGCCGCTTTATCTAAATCTACATCTTCAATATCAGCAAGAGCCATTCCAAATGCAGCCGCAACTCCAATAGCTGGCGCTCCACGAACAATCATGTCTCGAATAGCTACAATAACATCCTGATAATTATCACAATAAACATAATTCAATTCATCAGGAAGTTTAGTCTGATCAATAAGTTTTAATCTATTATCTTCCCATTCAAGTGTCCTCATAGTTAAACACCTTATAAAAAAAATCTTAAAAAAATAGTGGAAAGCATAATTAAGTGTTAGTTTCTAAGCCATTTAAGACAATTTTTTTAATTATGCTCTCTGCCTAATAATATCCAAAACGGATTGATTAGAGATGTACTAAAATACATCTATAAATATATTTTTACTAAACTACTTTATAAATCTTTATATGAGTAATACCAATTATGTAATTTAAGAATACCTTAAAATTACGCACTTTCTGTCATGATTGGAACTACTTGTTTTTTACGTGACACTACACCCTCAAGCAATACTGTGTTGTCAACCAATTCAACACCATATGCCTTTTCGACAAGACTTGCATCCTTACCTAAAGCAATGACCTGGGAGTTGCTGTTGACGATGTCAGTGATTAGAAGCATGAACAAATCAAGATTTTCATTTTCAATTATCTTTTCCATACCTTCTTCCAATTCGTCTTTCATTGCCATGACATCACTGATGTCTGCAGTATTGACCTGATTTACAATTGATTTAACGTCTTTGAAATCAATTTGTTTTGCATCAAGAGCTAAAATTTCATCAATTGTAAAACTGCTTAAATCAGTTCCTGCCTTAAGCATTTCCAAACCATACTCTTCAGCATCGATTTCAGCTATTTCGGCAAGTTTTTCAACAGCTAACCTGTCATCATCAGTAGTTGTTGGAGATTTTAAAAGCAATGTGTCGGATATGATTGCAGATACCATTAAAGTTGCAATCTCTTTTGAGATTTCAACACCATTTTCTTCATATAACTTGCATAAAATAGTTTCACTGCAACCGACAGGTTCAAATCTTAAAAATAAAGGATATGAAGTTTCCAATGCAAGCTTGTGGTGGTCAACAACTTTTAAAATGTTTGCATTTTCCAGATTATCGACTGATTCTGCAGGAGAATTGTGGTCTACCAAAATAACATTTGCCCCATCTTCCACACTTTTCAAAAGTTCAGGAGCTTCAATACCCAAATAATCCAAAACAAATTCTGTTTCTTTGTTTAAATTTCCTAATCTATAAGCTTCAGCATCAGCATTACCTAATTCTTTTTCTAAATTTGTCATTACTAAACTTGAAGTAATTGAGTCAGTATCAGGACTTTTATGTCCAAAAACATAAGTTTTAACCATAATATCGTTTCCTCTATAAATTATAAAATCAATAGTCAATTATTAATTTATCTTGTTCATCCATATTTAATATTACTATAGATGATTAATTTAAATGAGAATAAAAAAATAGAATTTAGTAATGACTTTGTGGAGTCATTCCTAAATGATGATCTTCGCTTTTTTTACCAGGTATTCCGTAAGCATCCGCTCTGCATTGAGTGCATGCTCTAAATACTGGAATTATTTCTTCAACTTGTTCTCTGACGCTTTCCATCATGGAACAGTCAGGTCTTTGCAGGTCTTTCATTTTTCCTAATGGAATCAAAGGCAATACATTCATCAAAGCTGCTCCACGTTTTTCCACTTCATGGGCAATGTCAACAATATGTTTGTCGTTAACTCCAGGAATTAGAACGGAATTGACTTTAACTACCAATCCATTGGCGGCTGCTTTTTCAACACCTTCCAATTGATTCTTAATCAAAATTTCAACTGCTTCGCGACCTTTGTATACCTTTCCATCATATTTAATGAAAGAATATACCTTCTCAGCAATTTCCGGATCAACCGCGTTGATTGTTACAGTAACGGAATTTACTCCAAGTTCTGCAAGCCTATCAGCATATTTTGGAAGTAAAAGCCCGTTGGTACTCATGCATTTGATTAAATCAGGTTGTTCAGCTGCTAATTTTTCAAAAAACTCAAAAGTCTCTTCATTCGCTAAAGAGTCTCCTGGTCCCGCAACTCCAACAACAGCAATTGGACCATCGGCAGTAACATCATTAATATGAGTGATAGCATCATCAGGTTTCATTATACAACTTGTAACACCAGGTCTGTCTTCCTCATTATTTATATCTCTTGTACAGAAGTTACAAAAGATATTACATTTAGGTGCTACTGGTACATGTGCTCTTCCTACTTTATCATGCATTTTTTCATTAAAACATGGATGTGCTCTAGTTATATGTGCAAATCTTGAACCTTTATGCTCAGCCATAATACCACTTCTCCATAATATAACTCGTGTTAATTTGTATTAATACGAACAAATATATAAATCTTTCTATTTTCCATTGTTTAACTCATCAATAAATTCATGAGCTTTTTCAATCCATGCATCCTTAATTAACTCATCAGTAGCTACAACAGCGATGATGTCTTCTGTAGACAAATCTTTAATGATTTTAAAGCCTTCAGGCAAAATCCTAAAGACTGCATCATAGATTCTACGTTGCAAATTAGATTGAGGATCATCAACAATCAATGTTTCTAAATCCCTGTGATTACCTTTAATCTCAAGTTGATATCTGTTTGGTTGATAAATCTCCTCTCTTGAAAACAGTCTCCAAAGCCTTTTTAGAATGTTTGGAAGATAATTTTCGTTGTCAATAATGATTCTTGTAACGTCGTCTGCTTTATCATAAATGAAGTTAGCTACGTCTCCAAATGCAATTGCATTGGAAGTCTTTTTCATTTTAATGGCTAAGACAAACACGGGATCGTCAGGATTTACATAAGCTTTCAAATCATCTACAGAAGTTCCAAGAACCAAATCCTGAAATATCTGTTTAATGATGATTTCATAAACTTCTGCGCCTCTTTCATCATAGCATTCAACTAACATTAAACCAACCCTTTATCTATTTGTTGTCCTGTCTGTGTCCCATTCCGGATACTAAAAGTGCTGCTCCTACAGCACCGATATGTTGTGAATATTCAGGAACAATGACTTCAATTCCACCTAATGTTTCGCTCACAGCTTCAACAAGACCTGAAATTAAACTTGTTCCACCTACTTGAATCAATGGTTCACGAATGTCAATTTCCTGAAGTTGTTGCTCATAAACTTGTTCTGATACTGAGTGACATGCCGCTGCAGCAACATCCGCTTTGGAACCTCCTGCTGCGAGTGTTGTAACAAGGTCCTGAATACCGAATACAATACAGTATGAATTCAACATTGCTTTTCTCCAGTCACCCTGTACGGCTAGTGGACCTAATTCAGTAATGTCAACATCCAACCTACGGGATGTCATATCCAGGAATCTTCCGGATGCACCTGCACAGATACCACCCATAGTGAAGTTATCAGGAATACCGTTGTTTACTGTAATTACCTTGTTGTCCATACCACCAATATCCAATACTGTGGCTTCTCCTTTTTGACAATCAGCTAAGTATACAGCACCTTTTGCGTTAACTGACAACTCTTCTTGGATAAGTTCTGCTCCAAATTCCTGACCCATTGTAAATCTACCGTAACCGGTAGTTCCAATACCGTCGACATCATCCCAATCATAGCCTGTTCCCTCAAATGCTTCGGCAGCAGCGGTTTTTGCTGATTCGATAATGTCTTTTGTAGCAGTCCAACCGGTTCCAATAACCTTGTTGTTTTCCATGAGCACTGCTTTTGTAGTGGTTGAACCTGAGTCAAGTCCAAGAGTAAGTCCTTCTTGTTTTTCACGAGCAAGAATGCTTCTACGAGTTACAGTAGTAGCTAACGCTTCCATACGGATAAACAATTCATCCGCTTTTGTTCTTTCAGTGAATGAATATGTAACTACAGGAATACGTGTGTTATTTTGAATAAATCTTCTTACTTCATTTCTGACCAATGCCGCTTCCGCACATCTGAAACAGGTTGCAATAAATACTGCGTCAGGTTTGGACCTGCCTTCGACAATAGCCATAGCTCTTGCAATCATTAATTTTAAACTTGAACTTTGAGCTGAAAATCCAAATTTCTCATAAGACTCATCAATGTAATCTAAATCAATTTCAGGAAGAACAATTTCAGCACCGAATTTATTAGCTGCTTTTTCAATTTCCTTTTGAATTCCACTATATTCTGTTCCGCATGAAACTAAAGCAATTTTTACCATACTATTATTCCTCCCCAGCAGTTTGTTCAAGTGAATCAACAAACTCGTTGATCTTATTCACCATGACATAAGTTTCATCTTGATTAGTAGGATATGTGAGTTCTAAAACCGGAATGTCTTTATTTCTCAATAAGAAAATTGACAATTCATTGGTTCTTGCACAACCGATACATCCGAATCCATAAGGAGCATTGTCAACAACAATTGCCGCTTCTGCCTCATCTATAAGCGGTCCGATAATTGACATTCTTCCACGAACTCCTGAAGGGACTTCAATAGCTGCGTATTTAAGTCCTTTAATCGGATCTTCTTCCGTGATGTTCATCGGAGGAGAATCAATCTCCGGATCTTTGATTTTTTGCCTAATTTGTTTTTGTAAAACTAAAGGAGTATGACCCCTTCTTTCAAGTAAATCTGCTAATATTAAAGAATTTGGAGGATAAAGAGCTATTTTAACCATATTTTCACCTATTCCCTATTTTCTAAACATTCATCCATAATTTTTTTAAAATCGTCAACTTTAACCGGTTTTTTCTCTTCCACAGTAACATCTTTAGGATTTTCCAAAGCTTCTGAAACAAAACCAAGTATTCTGTATTCTTTTTCCATTTGATGGAAACCTTCCCTTGGACCAAATCTATGGCCCCTGCATCTTCTAGGGTCACCTGGAGCAAAGCCCCTTTCCTTAGTGAAAATGTGATTAGGGTCAAGCTTTCTAATTTCTTCAATAGCCTTGTAAACATGTTCACTTTTACCGCTAATCATAGACCCATAGCAGGTATTCTTAATTGTAAGAGGTAAACCTAACATATGGAACTCGCTTACAATTTCTTGTTCACTTACATGAGCTCCAGGCCCAATAAATATCATACGTGTAATTACATCAGGATCCCAATCTTCTTTACCCAAATCAGGACTCATTGTTAGATTCTGTGACATATACCACAACTCCTTCTTTTAAATTCTCAAGATATTCATAATCAGAGGTAACCTCTCCAATAATGTTTGTTGCTTCAAAAGCTTCCGCTGTCGGTCCGAATTCAGAATTATCCTCAAACCTGATACCGATTAAACCAGCACTTTTTGAAGCCATATTAGTAATACCTATTTGACCCCTTATAACTTTTTCAACAGGGTTATTTTCAGGAATCAAACCTTTTGCGGCTTTCTTATCCCCTTCAAAAATAAGAATGTGCATTCCCGGTACTGAAAAGTGAACTTTAATCTGACCTACTGGATTTTCTAAAAGTCCAGATAACAATTTAAAGTACCTGACAGACCTAGGTGCATCATCAACAAACTTGACTGAACAAACATCCTCTTTTTTAACGGATTTAGTGATTACACTTCCTTCTTTTAGGATATCAATTGTATGTTTCGGATTTTGCTCTACGATTATTGCATCATCATCAACAAGACCATCAATAAGATGTTCAACACCAACTGCAGATAAAATCTCTGTAGCTTCCTTTTGAGTTTTGCTTAACAACATCAATCTTTGCTGTTCTGACTTGACGGTAATGAAATCATTTTCTTTTGCAATATCAATAATTTCCATACCGTTTACAATTCTACCCACAGTAGTATGGTTTGGAGTCAATACCCTGCTTTCACGATAAATAAAGAGTTTACCTACACCTTTGCCCTCATTTCTTACGGTCATTGTTCCTCTAGACCTTTTGGTTGAGTGTTCTTTAGGTTTTTCCAAGCCTTCCAACTCATAAAAACCTATGAATGATTCGCTGTCATAAGAAACTTTGATTCTGCCGTCTTTAATGATTGAAAACAAATGTTCAACACAAACTGGTGATTCCTCATCAATCTCAAAAGAGATGTAAGTGAACAATTCATTTCCTTCCTCAAGGACTGTGCTTAAATCGGATACTGAAGCGCTGTCGGTTGTTGTGCTTCTCTCAATGATTGGTTCGATGCCGATAACCTTATCATCATCAGTCAAACCATTCAGAGTTTTCCTACCACCAATAACACGTGCGAAAATACCCTTATTATAAGGAGGCACACTGTAAACATTAGTGGTGTTTTCCTTAAGCATTATCAAGTGAGTGGACTCATTACTAAAACTGGACAAGCTTAAAACAACATCCCCTTCATAATATTTATGTTCTTCAGAAGTCGGTTCCAAATCAGTCACAATAGGACCAATCGCCACTTCAGTAGGAGTGGACCATCTTATATCCAAATCGACAAAATCCTCGTATTGACTTTTCCAAACATCAACCAAAGGCTTTGCTTCCTCGGATTCGTTCAATTGGATGATTATAGACCCTTTTGTTGTTTTAATTTTATACTTGTTAATATTCTTTTCAAGCTCTTTTTTACCTTTAATTAAACAAACAATACTACCAGGAGTATAGGGAGCATTTGTTTCATCAATTACGTCTTGAATTGTAGAAGCATCTGCTACATCCATTTCTTCTCCATTAATTTTAATTAACATACAATCTCCTAATAAGAATTTTTAATATTATATATTTATAACCTTATTATATATTAAAATTATTTATTTGATTTTAGAAAAGATTATAACCACATAATTATAACAATATCATAAGGAGTAAAAATCATGAAAATTAGTAAAAGACACATCATTTCTTTATTGATAATTTCAATTATTGCACTCGGAGCAATTTCTGTTGCAAGTGCATATACTGGAACAGGATTTACACATAACGTTCCCAGTTCAAAATATTATGATCTGTCTGCTTCAGATATCTTAAATAAATACTCCGATACCGACTGTAAAGTGGAGGAAACAGGCGTATGTACAGAAGTCGTTGATGGAGATACCATCTATTTGGACAACGGCAAAAAAGTACGTTTCGTAGGGGTCAACACTCCAGAACGTGGCGTAGAAGGTTATATCGCATCAAAAAATTTCGTTCGAAAATTATGCCTGAATAAGGAAGTGGGCCTGGATATCGACAATGCCAAGCACAACGACAAGTATGGGCGCACATTGGCTGTCGTTATCGTTGATGGAAAAAGCGTGAATGAGATGCTTTTAAAAGAAGGTCTTGCAGAAGTGATGTACATACCTCCAAGTGAATTTTATCCATATAATTGGGCAGATAGCTCAACACATATTCCGAATTCACTAAATACAATCACCCATACCAATTCAGATTCAAGTTCCAGTGACTCCGGAAGTTATATCGGCAACTCAAACTCCGGCAAATTCCATGAATCAACATGCAAATGGGGTCAAAAGACAGCCGAACACAACAGAGTCTATTTTGACAGCAGAGATGCTGCAATAAGCCAGGGCTATCAGCCATGTAAAGTCTGCAATCCATGACTTTTAATTTTATAATTCTCAATGAATAATGAATTAATTTTTGAATAAATTATTTATTCAAATTATTTTTTAAAATTAAGAAATATTAACTCTTTTTTAGGTATTTAACAATGTAAGTGAGCACTTACATTCGAAAATCTTTATATACTGCTTTGTTTATACAATTAATTGGACTTGAAGTGTTCGTGTCTAAAACACGTCCAACATCAAATGAAAATGGTGACTATCATGAACAAAAATATTATCATTGCAATATTATGCGTAATCCTCGTTGCTGCAGTTGGAGGATTTGTATTATCCCACCCACAAACAACAACTGAAGATGGAAAAATTAACACCCAACTTAATTTTTTAAGTGGAGACAAATTAACAAACGGACAAACAGTAGAATTTGAACTCAAAGATTTCTCTGGCAACGTTATTGCAGGAGAAACCGTGAAAATCTCATATGTAACAAACGGCGTTACTGAAAAATATGCCATCAACACTGATGCACAAGGCCGCGGACACTTAGTACTATCCGGTGAAAATGCAGGAAGTTACGAAATAACACTTAACTACAACGGAAGCAGCAAATACAATGGATGTACTGCTAAACAAACTTTAACAATTATTGAAGATTCCTCATCTCAAAACCAAAATACAGTAGTGCAAAGTGATGCAAACTCAACAGCAAACACTGTATTATACAATAATGTAACTTCATCTTCCGGTTCCAGCAATGGAAATACAGATTCCACCCAATCACAAGAAGATCCAACCCATCAATATGTAGCAAACTTATACTATGATGAAGTATTAGGAGTTTACTACGATGACTTCGGTATTATACACGGTGGAGACATGGATGGAAATGAAATTTACATTCTCAGAGAACTCTATGAACACCCAAACACAGATGAATACGGTAATCCACAATGGGACTACTAGTACGGTCATATTTAATACAATAAAACAAGTTAATTAAATTTAACTTGTTTTCCTCCCTATTTTTTATAAATCTTTCACATAAACGTTTCAAATATCTTTTTTTATAAGCATATTAAATTATTCAAAAAATATCAACATCACTAATTAAGATAAAAATTAAAAAAAAATGAGTTTTTAACTCATCTAAAAATAAAAACAGGATTCTTTTCTTGATTGAATACTTCAGCCTGCTCATCTTTATAGTTCAGGAAAAGAGAATTGGAATCTGTTACTTCACCAACAATTGCCGCTTCGATTGAATATCTTGAGAGGTACTCTTTAATGTATTCGCAGTAATCTTCGGATGCTGTGAAAACAAAACCTGAACCTGGATATGACCTGAGCCAATCAACCCATTCAACGCTTTCATTTCTTGGAATTTTCTCCAGGTCAACAACAGCACCTTTACGGGAAGTTTCCAGAAGCATTTCCAATGTTCCCAAAATTCCAGGATTTGAAATGTCCTTTCCGGATTTGATATAGCCCTGTTCTGCAAGATACTGGACTGCGGTAATCTGATCCCTTACCAGTTGAGCATCCTTGTCATAAGTGGTATCCCAGTTTAGGCTGAACATTTCATGAGGTTTGCCGTCCAAATCGATAGCTACAATTACCTTGTCACCAACTTCAGCACCAAAGCTGGTTATAATCTTATCTTTTTGAGCAATCCCGACAATGGCCACTCCTAATGAGTCCACATCACCGTCAGGGTGCAGGTGTCCTCCAACCATTGGAACACCGAACTTCAAGCAGCCGTCTTTGATTCCATTTAACAGGTCTTCATAAATCTCATCATTGCTTATTGACATTATATTGACCATTGCTAAAGGTTTTCCACCCATTGCTGCAATATCATTTACATTCACGAGAACTGAACAGTATCCTGCCCAGTAAGGGTTTACATTCATTATGTCCCCCCATATTCCGTCAGCGGCAAGAAGAATTACCTGATTATTTCCTATGTCAATAGCTGAAGCGTCATCCCCAATGTCAATTACAACATCTCCTGAAACATTATATGAGTCCTTTAATAGAGATATTACATTATCTATTGAGCTTTTACGTGACACTCCTTTAAATTCTTGAATTTCACGAACGAGATTTTTAAAATCCAAAGATTACACTTCCCAATTATTTTATATAGTTAATTTTGTATTTGCAATTAATATTATTTATTATTTCAATGATTATGTCCTTAACTTCATCAATGCTTGAATAATCCGCAGATTCCTGTTTGTCCCCAAAGATAATCCTTTTAATATCTTGACCGATGATGTCATCAAAACCACTTTCAACTTCGAAGATGATGGAATTCTTAACCTTAAATCCATCTTCCACAACCTTGTCTAAATCTCCATCGGTTATTCCAATTACTGGTATATCAAATCTGTACAGAATGTCAGAAGAAATCAATGTCGTATCATCCCCGACAGTGATTACGGCTGAAGAATTCCTGAATTTATATACATCTTCACCGGCATGGTCTAAAAATGTTATTTTAAATTCATCAGGCTTGTCTTTGGAAATGACTCTTGGAGTTACTTTTGCATGCCTTAAAAGGCCTGTCTTTATAATGGCAGATTCCAAATCAACCTCCCCAAGCTTTTCAAGACCATGTTCCTTAAGCTCCCCACCGACAATATCAACTATATGATTGTCCTTTGCTATTAATGTGAGCTTATCTGAAGTTGTCTTACCAATGACAACGCTGTTGACCATGATATTTTCACCAGGGCTAACCCCGTGGACAATTCTTTGGTTTACACCAGCATTATCCTGCCTTATATGATTATCATAAACATCTTCGGGAGTTACAACAGCCAAATCCAACTTATGGGATAACCCCCTAACAATATCCAAATCATTGTTCCAAGGTATGATGCTTCCGTCATCTTCACCCGGCCTTTCAATTTGAATGACAGGAATTACATTCTCTTTTATTTTTTCAACATAATGATTGTAAACCTTATAGCCGAAAACCTGACCTGTAACATCGGATTTTCCATAATTAAGTAAGAAAATCACATCCACATTATCATCATGGAATATCTTTAGGGAATCACTTGGAACCAGTTTTCTGCTTATATCAATAATGCCCTCCAGACTGGCATCGATTACGGCAGTTCTGCCCATTGTCCCACCAAGCCTTGCCTTGACTTCACCATAGTTTGAAAGCAAATCAATCAGTTCCAATGCATAGCCCGAATCGATTATGTTTGGGCCGTGGACAACAACACCTATCCTCATCTGGTCACCTTAATCCTTTTTTTGAATATCCGAGACCCACAAATTTCACAATCGTCAAAAGGATAATCCTCGTCATATTCCCTTTTGCAGCCTTCGCATACCTTTTTCCAATTGTAAACCCCTTTGATTCCTTCAGTTATGATTCCTGAATATGGAATTCCCATGATTTTTAGAGTATTTTGAATAGTATAATCATCACTTATGACCTTTACGTTCTTTCCCTCACTAAACATCATATATGCAAGGGAAATCAGTTTCTTATCATGATTCGACAATCTCAAGACATCGCCAGAATTGGAGATAATCTCGTCTACCGCTTCAATGCATTCAGGCAAAACATCCTGGATGACCAATCTTCCCGCTTCAATTGCAGTATCAAACTTTAAACGTGACTGAAAGTCCTTGATTTCTTCTGTAATCTCAGGAACGGTATAGTTATTGTCGGAATCCAATTGAAATCCATTAATAAAAGCTGATGCATCCAATACATAAAAAAATTCCATGATTATATTTTTCTTTTATAAATTAATAAAACTTATCAATATTATTTCAAGAGTACAATTGGGTAAAAATTTGGAAAAAACATGGCTTAAATTTGGTTTAAATTTTACTGAACTTTGAAAAATATATTTAAATTTTAATTTTTATATCAAATATTGCAAATAAATTTATGAAAAAGATATTAAATCATTCATGAATTAAACATAATGGAGGTAAAAAATGATTATAAATCAATATAGTTTAGATAATGATATAAAATTTCTTGCAAAATCAGAAATTCGACTAAAAATTTTAAGCGAATTGCAGAAAAAACCGAAATCAGTTAAAGAACTTGTAAAAATTACAAACATCACATACAGTTCCATTTCAAGCAACCTGAGCAAACTCGAAGAGCACAACCACATAACCAAAAGCAAGAATAAGTACTGCATCAACCCATTAAGCGAAATATGCTTCAAAAATCTGATGGAATTCAAAAGGAGCATCGATTTAATCAATGATTACAATGACTTTTGGGATAAGCACGACATTGAGCAGCTCAGCATCAATTCAATACAGAACATTACAGACCTGAAAGATTCAACTTTAATTGAAACAACCCCTCTAGACATCTACAAAACCCACAACACCATCAAAGGACATATCCTGGAAACCCAAAACCTGAAAGCGATTTTCCCATATCTCCATCCAGAATATCCTCAACTAATCGAGAACATTTTGAAAAGGGAAGGAAGCGTTGAAATAGTTGTTCCAAAAAGCATGTCCAAAGAAATCATTCATGGAATAGATGGCCAAACAAGGAAAAACGCTTCAAAGGAAGGAAACTTCAGGATTTATGCTGTGAAAAATGATTTGAGATTATATCTGACAATCTGTGATGATGCGATGAGTTTGGGGCTTTTCAAAAACGACAACAGCTTCGACCAGAACAGGCTTCTTATTTCAGCCAATGAAAAATCACAAAAATGGGCTCGAAACCTCTTTGAAACAATAAAACAAAACATGTGATAAAAATGACAAATCCAGAGACAAAACAAGAGTTAAACAAGGAATTTAATGAAATAAAATATATCTTGACATCAACCATGAGATCCAGATTAATACTGACAATGTTTGAAAGTCCAAAAGAGCTTAAAGAGCTAAGGACCGCATTGAATAAGCCTTCAGCGACAATATTGCATGGGCTAAAGGAACTTGAAAACAAAAATCTCATTAGGAAATTTCAAAAGGAATACCACTTAACATCAAACGGCTTTCTTCTTGCCACAAATATGGTCAAATTAATTGAAAACTGGCATTCCATAAATAATGACACCAAATTCTGGAACAGCCATGAACTTGAAGACATCCCTGATGAACTTTTAAAGAACATGTTTCTTCTAAAGGATGCCGAATACATCCACTCAACTACAAGCGACCTGTCAAATGCATTCAACAGATATGTTAAATTAATTTGTGAATCATCAGAATTGAAAATAATTCTTCCGATATACTCTGAAAATCATCTGAAACATATCATAGAGCTTTTGGAAAAAAATACATTGAAGAAATTGGAGCTGATATTGAGCATGGACATCCTGAATTCAATTAGAACCAACGAACTATTTGAAAAATCGCTTCTTGAGAATGAAAAAGTGAAAATAATTCCTATCGAAAAGAACTTAAAACTCTTTTTGACATATTCAAAAGACTTTATGTCCCTTACATTGTTTTTCAAGGATGGACATTACGATGACTCTCAGATATTGATTGGAAAAACCGAAGATGCTTGCAAATGGGCATTGAAATTAATTAATTACTATGAGGAGTAGTTTAATGGAAGACAACAATGATAAATCTGTGAAAGAGAACAGAGAATTGATGAACTTGATTTTAGGTCGAAAAGGGGGTGAAACCACAATAAGGATAATTGATCAGCTTCTTGAACGTCCATATAATATCAATCAACTATCAAAAAAGTTAGGATTGAACTATAAAACCATTAAATACCATATTCAATTAATTTCAAAGTCTCATTTTATATCAAGAGGAGAAATAGAATATGGCAGTCTATATTATCCTACAAAAAAATTGAAAAAAAATTTAAAGGAATATGAACAAATAAAGGAGCATATCAACAATAGGTAAAAGGGGAAAATAATGAAAAGTGAAACAGCACAACAACATCGAAGTGAATCATCATCAGATATTAACTGTGGAATTATTACATTAAGTGACAGTCGGAAATCAAAAAAAGCTGATTTATCAGGCCAATATATGGCTAGCGAAATAGAAAAGAGATATACATTAAAATCCAGGCAATTAATACCTGATGAAAAGGATGATTTAATCAATGCAATTGAAGAAATGGTATTGGATGATGTTGATGTGATAATGACAACAGGAGGAACAGGTTTAGATACCCGGGACATTACTGTTGAAACTGTAGAATCACTTTTCGATAAGAAATTAGGCGGATTTGGTGAAATATTTAGAGCCAAATCTTATGAAGAAATCGGTGCTGCAGCATTATTGTCAAGAGCAACTGCAGGAATCTATAAAAAAGTAATCATATTTTCAATGCCCGGCTCACCAAATGCTGTTAAGACCGCATTTAGCATAATCATTGATGAACTACCCCATATTGTTCATCATGTCAAAAAATAGAAGTTATGATGAAATTAACTTTCATCATTTTATTTTTTTTTATTCAAAAAATTCGTTTACGCATATTAAAGGTTCTAATTTAATTCCTTCTTTTTGGAATTCCTCAATAGCTCCCTCTTGCCTGTCAACGACAACAAATGCTCTTTTTACATTACCACCATTATCCTGAATGGCTTTGATTGCTTTTAAAAGTGATCCTCCTGTTGTGGAAACGTCCTCAACAACAATGACATCATCGCCTTCTAAAAGTTCACCTTCAATGAGCTTTGAAGTACCATAGCCTTTCTTTTCCTTACGGATCATTAATAATGGAAGTTTTGATTCAAGAGAAACAGCAGTGGCTATTGGAACAGCACCTAGAGCAGGTCCTGCAACTTTATCGATTTCATCGTCCTTAATTTTTTCAGTGATTAGCTTTGAAATTGTGGACAATATTTCAGGTTCTGTAATAGCCTTTTTCATGTTAATGTAATAATTGCTCTTTTTACCTGATGATAAAGTGAAATCCCCTTCAAGAAAAACTTCATTTTCCTTCAATAAATCAATCAAATACTCTTTTGTAACCATATTAATCATTAGATATCTTCGTCACCTTTAAGCAAAATCTTATCTCCGATTACTTTTACAAGCTCCATCGGGATAACGTTTTCGCTAGCTTTAATCTGTTCGGAAAATCCTGACTTTTTGATTACAATATCTGTCAGTTCAAATGTTTCCTTATCGAAAACCGCATCTGAAACTTTACCAACGATTTTAACTTCCGCATCGAGAACTTCTTTACCAAATAATTCATCTTTAATTCTCATAAAAAACACCTAATCTAACTTTTGTATCTTCAATTTAAAAAACATTTACTTTCATCGTTCACCATATCATGGTAAAATTCAAGATTGGCATCTTCGAAATCCACCACATGAATCATATCATAAATCTCATCATCCAACTCAGGATTTATTTCAAACAATTTGTTGGGGTATTCTTTAATAAGGTCCTTATTAAACGCCAAACATTTATCATTTTCAAAAATTGCTCCATAATAGATATCTGCTTCAACCAAATCCTGGAACATGTGGCTTCCATATGACAATTCAGGCACATAACCCACCTTACTGTATGACTCCTCAAGAATAGCTTTAAACTGGCTGATTTCAGCAAAAACAACAGGAATGCCCAATTCAGGTGAGGAAGTACCTATCCTCCCCGGAACAATCAGCATGGATGTCCTTTCACTGTTCTTGCAGTAGGCATTGATTTCACCGATTATCCTTGCAATCAAGCTTTTTTTAGCATAAGGATACTCATAGTATTTGTGTGAATCAACATAAACCAATGTCTCAAATTTTTCCTTTCTGGAACGGCCCATTGAAGCACGTTTGATGTGGAAATATGTTTCACCAGCATCTTCAGGTATTTCTATGATTTCTTTTGTGGTTGAAATCTGAAGCGGCCTGCACTGCAGGAGATTTACAACAAACGAACCGTTTTCACCAATGTTGACAGTATATTCTATGTCAACAGGATAATCATAGGCATCCTCAAGAGTCTTGAGCAACTCTTTCATCATATTGATAAACTTATCATTGTTGACGATTCCTCGGCAATTCACAAACACTATTTCTCTTCTTTGGCCTCTTTCCCTGAATCTCATCTCTGCATCTGTGTCATGTTCTATTACTGTACGCTTTGCATATCTTGGAAGCACTTCCAAACCTTCATCGACAGGAATTTCATGCAGTGAAACTTCCTTAAGGTCCAAAACATCAAGATAATGCTGAGAATACTTGTGCCTTTCGGCTACATTCGGATGTTCAATTGCATGAGGTCTATCCAAATTGATGATTCTTGGATAATCGTTTTGGGTTCTGTCAACCGCCTTCGTACCCAGTCCCATTACAAGCCTAAGCATACCGTCATTTCGACCTCCATCAGATTGTGGAGAGTAAAGGGAATATGAGAATCCGACACCTGCAATTGTAGGGAAGAAATAGTCTGCAAAATAGGATCCCGAAACCCTTTGAACTAATAAACCCATCTGTTCATCCATATCATCCAAATCGTTTATGCTACGGTATTCTAGTGCTGAAATGTTCATGGTACTTGCATAAACTGTTTTTACGGCCTCTTCAAAAGCTTTCAGACGGTCTTCCAAGGACCCCTGGTTAACGCAGAACACAGATTCATATTTTCCGGCAAATGCATTTCCAAAACCGTCCTCCAAAAGACTACTGGAACGAACGATGATTGGACTTTGGCCGAAGTAATCAAGAACGCGCCTGAATTCATTTTTGATATCATCCGGGAATATTCCATTCTTAAGTCCTTCCTCCAACTCCTGACCCGCTTCATAGTACCCCTCTTTGGTTCTCTGCTTTACACGGATATTCCACAAGTCATTTGAAACTATATATGTATAAAACAGGTCGGAACCTATGTAAAACGAATCGTCAGGCTCAAAGTTTACATATAAGTCCGGCCTTTCCTTTTCAATGATTTTACGGGCCAAAAGCATACCACAGGCTTTACCTCCAATCATTCCGCTCCCAACCAAACGATTGTAAACGCTGATATAATCCTCATAATCGAAATATTTCTTGATTTTATCCATTACCTGCTCATCTTTTGCCATCATCATGCTGCACATCTGCTCGCACCTATCGGATACGTCAACCCCATTTTGATGTAAAAGCTCCGTTGCCGTGAAGAATCTCTCCCAGCTGTCGGTATTCTGCTCATTATTCTTGATTGATTCTGAATTGATGACCTGGTAAAATTTGGAAACCTCCATGCCGTCTGTCAGGGTTGTGACTTCACCAGTTTCGGGATTGTATTTATGGCCTAAAAACATTGTTTGTGAATATCTGTTCCAGACTTTCAGAGGATGGACATAAACGTCGTTCTTATCTGAATACACATCCAAAAACAGTTGGGTTGTTTCCCTTATTTTTGCAATGGATTCAAAGGAATGTTTACCACGGATGACCGGGAAAAATGCAACAGTATCAAGAATGAAAAGATATGGGCATGTTACCCTAAAAAAGTTCCCCATCATCAAATCGGTTGCCCATGCGGCCTGCAAATCGGAAAGGCAATCAAACACATAGAATGCATCAAAGCCCTCTTTTGTAATTATATTGTGAACTTCCAATGTGAATGACTCAAATTGTTCCATAGGATCCACATTATAAATCTTGATTCCGTTCTTTTCAATCATTGCAAATTCATTGTCAGGATTGTTCCTTTCAGCTTCCAGTTTTTCGAAATCCTCATCATCCATATCTATTAAGGGTTCATGCTGGCCGAAATTAATATAAATCAAATTCCTTTCATCTTCCAAAGCCTGTTTTACATAGGGATTTACAAAATAAGAGAATTCCTTTAGATTGGAAACCTGCCATACCACATTATCGCCTAAACGAATATTATCCAATGTTTCATCCAACTCATCGATTCCTGATTTCACTCTTTCGAAAGCCGCCATTAAAAAAACTCCATAATGTTCAGTTTTTAGTAAAAATTTATTGTCAATTTGAATTATATTCAATAAACTATATAAAAATATTGAATATTATTTAATTTGTCGGCAAAATGACTTCCGAATGGCCAATCGGCAAAGATAAACTTGAAAATGAAAAATTGTATTAAATAAAAACAACATAGTAACAATATTGATTTCAAGGAGTTAATATGGAAAACGAGACTTATACAGTATCCCAAATAAACGCCTACCTTAACAAAATGTTAAAGCGGGACCCCAATTTGCGAATTGTTTACGTAAAGGGTGAAATATCCAATTATAGTGTTTCCCCTACTGGGCATAGTTATTTTACCCTGAAGGATGAAAAATCACAGCTTTCCGCTGTAATGTTTAAGGGCAGAAAGCATAACCTCAAATTCGAACCGGAAAACGGCATGAAAGTTATTGTCAAAGGTAAAATTGAAGTTTATGAAGTGGGTGGAAAATACCAGCTGCAAGCCTCAAGAATTACTGAAGATGGAATTGGGAACTTGCATATCGCCTTTGAGCAACTAAAGAAAAAGCTTGATAAGGAAGGATTATTTGATGATGCTCACAAAAAAGAAATTCCAAAATACCCCAAAAGAATTGGGGTTGTAACAGCACGAACCGGTGCCGCAATAAGGGACATCATTACAACAATCAAAAGAAGATACCCGTACTGTGAAGTTTTAGTGTTTTCAACACTCGTTCAAGGAGATATGGCTGCTCCACAAATCGTGCGCCAAATTAAGAATGCACAGCAATATGATATAGATACTTTGATTGTCGGAAGAGGTGGGGGAAGCATAGAAGACCTGTGGCCATTCAATGAGGAAATCGTTGCGCGCGAAATCTATTCCTGCAAAATACCTGTCATAAGTGCTGTAGGCCATGAGATTGACGTTACAATATCCGATTATGTGGCTGATAAAAGGGCGGCAACACCGACAGCAGCGGCAGAGATTGCAGTGCCCGACATAAAAGACGTCAAATACAAACTCAATCAATTGAATCTGAGGATAAACAAAAACATTAATGACAAATTAAAGGAGAATAGACTAAAAATCGACAACATCTCCAAAAAACAGGTCTTGAAAAGCCCCGAATCAATTTATGAAATAAAGCAGATGCATCTGGACAATGTAATAGGAAAACTAAACTATGCATCCAAAAACATAATTTCACAAAACAGAAACAGATTGATTAAAACCGAATCGAAATCTATTTTGAAAAACCCCGATGAGGTAATAAGAGCCAAACGGGAAATATTTTTAAGAAATACCGATAAATTGAAAATATTGAATCCCCTTTTGACATTGAAGAGAGGTTACTCTATAGCTAAAGTTGATGATAAAGTTGTCTCAAGTGCAAAGGATGTCAAAAGCGGAGACCAGTTGGACATTGAATTTGATGATGGAACAGTAAACACAAAGGTGATATAATGGAAAACTTAAGTTTTGAAGAAAGTCTGGAAAAATTAGAAGAAATCGTGAACAAATTGGAAAATGGGGATGTCCCATTGGATGATGCCATTGATGAATTTACAAAAGCTATGCAATTAGTTAAAGTATGCAATACCAAATTAAACAATGCTGAAGAAGCAATTGCTAAAATCGTTCAGGACAATGGTGAACTTGTAGACTTCAATGTTAATGAATGAAATGGCTGATCCAATACTCAAGTAACATCTTTATTGGATAACTATTGCAATCATCAATTATTTCATTGGCCAGCGTTAAAGCAGCATCCTTTTCAATCAAATCCAAATCGATTTCATCGATTAAATTCAGAACGGATGTTGTAATGGCCACATTATCCTGTTTTTTCATATCCTTTTGTAAAAGCTTAATGAATTCCTCTTTATCACAATCCAAATTATCATAAAACTCATTGATATCTAAAGAGTAACGGTTTAATCTTACCAAAGCGTTTGACTGTGATTTTGGACTTAACCAAACCTGTTTTTTTACTGCCTTTTTAACTGATTGCGCTACGCATTTTCCGATTAATTCGCCTAATTTTGAATGCTTTCCCGCATTTGTAAGGACATTGTCAGATTCAATATTGGAAAATATGCAAAGCCCATCGGTTCCTGTACCTGTTGCATATCCGTTTGAATACTGTGAAGGAATCTTTAAATCATCTAAGGCAACAGTTTTAGCTTCAGTTGCTGTCATGAACGCTTCAAGCAATGTTTCATAGCCCAGATTAGCATTGATTAAAATTATTGTGTTGATTGTGCCAAAATGACCCTTTTCTTCATAATATGCAGCCGGATCGCCTGCCCTTGCCGCATTGGTTCTGACGCCAGCAGTCGTAATTGCAGTGACATCCAGATTTTTAAATGATTCTGTTACTATGCTTACATGATTCATCTCAGCCAATGTTACCAAACCGGTCGAATAAGAGGAATCTACATTCAATGATTTGCACTTTTGAATCAGATAGGTTTCCAAGTCATGATCAACCAAATAATCGATGTTTTCCTGTGATAAATGATGATTGAAAACATAATTAATACTGGAAGAGAATCCGCCGTTTAGCTTGGATGTGGAAATTCCATTACGTTTAACGTTGAACTTAACAAAAATAGTGTCATTTAAATAATACAGTTCATCTTTAGATGATGTTATGAAAAAAAGTCTATTAGAATTCATAAAAATAAAAAAAAGAAAAGAAATTATAAAAATTTCTTTAAACTTACATCATTGGAGGCATTCCGCCCATTGCGGAAGGGTCCATACCCATGTCTTCAGGGCCTCTGGTTGATGCAATTACATCATCGATTCTTAAAATCATTTCAGCTGCTTCAGATGCAGATTGGATAGCTTGTTTTTTGACACGTTTAGGTTCAATTACACCAGCTTCTTTCATGTCTGCTACTTCACCAGTGAATACATCTAATCCCATGTAGTGAGAATCTTCTTGAGCTGCTCTTAAGTCTACTAAGGAATCGATGCTGTCTAAACCTGCGTTTTCAGCTAAGGTTTTTGGTACGATTTCTAAAGCTTCTGCAAATGCATTTACAGCTAATTGTTCTCTGCCAGAAATGGATTCTGCGTAGTCTTTGAGTTTTTTAGCCATTGCGATTTCAGGAGCTCCTCCACCAGCAACAACTTTGTCGTCTTCTACGGTAGCTGCTACTACACCGATTGCGTCTTCGATAGCTCTTACGATTTCAGCTACGATGTGTTTGGTACTGCCTCTTACGAATAAGGTTACGGATTTAGCTCCGCTGCATTCTTCTACGAAGATCATTTCTTCGCCGGAGATTTTTCTTTCTTCGACAGTTCCAGCAACACCTAAGTCTTCTGCGGTTAAGTCATCTAAGTTGGTGATGACGTTAGCGCCGGTTGCTCTGGATAATTTTTCGATGTCTGATTTTTTGACTCTTCTTACTGCTAAAACGCCAGCTTTGGATAAGTAGTGTTGTGCTAAGTCGTCAATACCTTTTTGTGCGAATAATACGTTTGCACCAGCATCAACAATTTTGTCAACCATGTCTTTGACCATTTTTTCTTCTTGTTCAATGAAAGCTTGCATTTGAGCAGGGTCAGTGATTGTGATTTCAGCGTCCATTTCAGTTTCTTTTACTTCTAATGGAGTGTTGACTAATGCAATTTTTGCATCTTTGATTTCAGATGGCATGCCTGGGTGTACTCTTTCTTTGTCTACGATTACACCTTCGACTAAAGTGGATTCTTCAACGACAGCTCCATCTTTTTTCTCGATTTTGATGTTGTCGATGTCAACTTCACCGTCTTCTTCGACTGCTTCAACAGCTTCAACGATTAATTTTGCTAATGGTTCACGTGCTGCTTCAGTTCCTTTACCAGTCATTGCGGTCATAGCTACTTTTAATAAGGTTTCGGAATCGATGTCATCGATTGCGATTTCGTCTAAGATTTCTTGTGCTTTTTCAGCTGCTTTTCTATATCCCATAGCTATGATTGTTGGGTGAATGTCTGAGTCAAGTAATCCTTCTGATT